>NZ_JAFCAC010000060.1:54393-54526 GCF_018588165.1 Thermoanaerobacter sp. CM-CNRG TB177 | reverse complement strand
TATTCTCAAGCGAAAGCAACCTTATATTGAATTAGGTCCTACTTATTATGAAGAAAAAAAGCGTAATATGATTATTCGTCAATCTTTAAAAAAGCTAGAGTCTTTAGGTCTTAAGGTCACGGTCGAATCTGCG
>NZ_JAFCAC010000060.1:0-54276 GCF_018588165.1 Thermoanaerobacter sp. CM-CNRG TB177 | reverse complement strand
TTCCCTCCAGTTCTTGAAGGAGCTGTTTCAATTCCTTATAGGTAGGCTAAAAACTCAGATCATCTTTTGTTAGTTCTGGGAATAATACGTGTTTCAATTCCTTATAGGTAGGCTAAAAACATTCTTAACGTTACAAAAAAATATAAGGTATATATTGTTTCAATTCCTTATAGGTAGGCTAAAAACAGTGAAGTGCAAGCTGTACAAAGGAGATATGCTCAGTTTCAATTCCTTATAGGTAGGCTAAAAACCCATTATAACATGCATAAATAGCACATTAATAATTTACACTTTTTTAATTCATGTCAAGTTTCCTGACTTTATTATACCATAATATCTAATGAAATCAATTATTTTATGAAAACTTGCAAAATAAAAATGTCGTCTATCCCTAGATGTTTTTGCACTATTAGGGATCGACGACAAATTTATTACCATTGTTGTAGATAATAAACACAGCATAAAATGTACTTTTCGCTAATCCTATAGTCGTTATTACAATATATGGCTCCAGTTCAATAAACACATCTATATACTTTTTTCCTTGCTATAGTTGTTAAAAAGTGATATAGCAACAGTAGTAATTAATTTAACCAATCATATTCCCCCATCAAACATCTTCCAAATCCTTCATTAGCTCTGGCATCAGAAATTCCACATTCATATATTTTTTCTATTAGGCTATCGATTGGCCCCTCTAATATCTCATAATAATATACACTGCCAGCAGGAACTGCTTTTGACATGACTTTAGGTCTTTTATTTTTCATATCCCATCCACCAATACTAATTGGTTTACCTATAGCAGCAGCAATAAGCTTTACCTTTATATTCAACTTAGAAAAGTCTGGTTTCCATCCATTTTGAAATATAGAAGGAGTTACTAATATCAACTTAAATTTTCCTGTTTTTGTAATAATTTCTTTTACCTCCTCAGTAAACTTTTCTTCTAAAAACTTTGGTATATCATTTACCCGGCTTACCTTCGCAGCTTTACCTTCCCCCCCTAATTTCACCAGTCCTGTATCAGGAAAAGAGAAATCCTTGCATTCCACATCCACAACAAACTCCAATGAATTCTTTATATCTTTCGCCATTTTTATATAATCTGTCTTATATAAATATCCCTTTTTACTGGAACGTTTATCATAATCTATTTTTATTCCTATTTTATTTTCCTTTGTAACAAAATCATTGAAAGGTTTAAAAAATATGTTTTCTTTTATTCCTTTTAAATAATTACTCATAGCTAAATCATCAATTAGCCCTTTGACATTTTCCACTTTATTCGGCGAATATAACAAATTTATTTGTCCATCGCCTAAATCAGTTTCAACAAGAGGTTTACCTACCCTAAGAAATTCAAGTTTATTCTCCTCTTTATCTTCCTTATTTTTTACTAAATCCATTGGTACTAATGTATACCACGCTTCGCCATTTTTATAATATATTCCTTTTATTTTTAAATTTTTTTGAACAAACTCTAAATTTTGTGGATTTATACCATTCAACGAAAGGTAATAAGTAGCAAAAGCGCCATAAAAAACTGAAGGTGCTGGAGGAAATATGCCACTACCGATACCTTCAAATCCGGCACTAAAAGGATGTCCTTTGCCAAAATATACATTATCCAAAGGGGATACTTCAAAAAGCATAATTTATTTCTCACCTCCTCGATTCAAAAAAGCTAATATCGTTAAGAGGCTAATAAAATTGTCGTATTTTACCTCTTTATACAGAGAATATAGTAAAATGTATAAATCTCTTTCAACTTTTTCTTTTTCATCTTTACTTAAGTTCTCATTCAATGAACGTTTAATATTTCTTTTGAGCTCACTAATAAAAATGCCTTGTGGAAGAGAATCTACATCTAGCCTTTCCAAAGCTGCTTTTAATTTTCCAACAAAAGAAATACTTAATTTGTCTTCTTTAAAAAAGGAATTTATATCTTTTAATAAACCTATTGTTCCTTCTTTATTTCTTGCATCATCATAATTCCACTTGGCTCTGGCAATGTAATTCTCACCAGAATGCAAAATAAGTTTTATTGCAAAGGCATCCTTTCCTTCTACTTTTTTTGCATATTCTTCCTCTACCTCATCTACAGAAGCTATAACATTTTTTAAATCTTCTTTATAATGAGCTATAACTACCCCCATTGACGCCGTGGCTTTGTTTCCCATCATCACATCAATTTCCTCTTTTCGTTCCACAAATCCGGCATCTATTGTAAAATCTGGAATTATCTCATTATTAACAATTAAGTGCCCACTGAAAGCCGCCCTAAGTTTTACCATAACATCTAATAAATAATTAAGATTTACTATTGCAAATACATCATCTCCGCCAGAATATATTACTTTTCCTGCTCTTGTCTCTTCCACTATTTCTTTTACATATTTCAAAGAATAGTTCTTAAGTGCCTCACTAATTAAAGAGTGAACAGCTGGTGTCATTAGTCGCTTTTTATCCTTGATTTTTTCTTTAAAATCTTCTGGTAAAAAACCCTGCAATTTACTGTGGTACATTTCTAACATATAGGGTGCCAATTCTCCTGCTAACCATTTCCCCATGTTATCGCCATCAAGCTTTATAACGGCATAATATTTCTTTTTATTCAGTCTTATGTCTTTAATTCTTTTATCAATACTCTTTAATAATTCTTTAAGTTTGCCTAATCTTTTTGAATTAAAATCATAAGTTTTAAAATAATTTTCATTGAGATTTTCCTCATACAACAATTCATAATCAAAGTTATCACCGCACCACTTTTTGAATACTTCTTTGTATCTTTTTATATTTGTTTTTAGGTCATTATCTGAATTGTTAATTATATCTAGTAATGCTATCTCTGCAGTAGAGGGAAAACTTTCTTCTATGTTGTTTTTCCCAAACATATCTTTAAAATATATTTCTGCCGCCCTTTTTGTCAGGCATCTGCTGCACAACCCTTCTCCTTGTGCTAAATACTTATAAGTAATACTTTTATCATCACTTTTTTTGATTATTGCATTTTGTTCTCTAAGAAGTTTAATCTTATAACTTTCTTTCCCTTTTTCTATCTTTTCATCTTCTTCTCTCGTACACCTGTAGATAATAACATTGTGCTCACCGCATATAGAACATTTTCGCCCTATTTCTTCATATTGATTGAAGTTTCTTATGCCTTTTCTTGTCCCCATCATTTTCTCCATAAAAGAATAAAGTAACCCATAAATATTACCAATGTTAGGCCCGTATTCACCTTTATCTTTAATATATCTCAATAAATCCTTTATCTCTTCCACCTCATCACTGTTAAAATAATCCTTTATCTTATCCAATTGGATTTCCCAATCAGGCCTGTTTACATCCCCATTTTCTAAAGGCAACGCCACCCAATACACATCTGGAAAGTTTGATAATTGGCGTAAAAGCAATTTTTTTTGCTCATCATTGCTTTTTACAAGATGACTAAAAACATATTCCCCGATTTTTATATATTCATCTTTTACTGTTTTTTTAAGATTTAGTAACCTAATTTCTTCTACATTTTTTGTTGGTAAAATTGCAAAAAATCTGTTGGGAAGAGTAGGAGTTTTAAGGTCTTTAGTCGTAGTTGCACTGTTATTAAATAGCTTTGCTATCCAAAAATCGCACAAAGGCTGTTCTTTAAGTTCAGGGAATATTATAGAATCTGGTCCATAAGCTTCTATAACTTTTTCTATTGCTACCCATGTTAAATAAGACAAAATATAACTTCCCCAATACAAGTCTTGTGTCTTCCTTGCCTGCACAATATATTCTTGAACAGGACCTATTGTAAAAATAAATAGTGTCATATTGTTTAAATTCAATTCATTATAAAAATATGCATTCACCGCAGATGCCAATTTCAAATGCTCAAATATTGTGTGATTAGGAAATCGAGTATCAGCAGGAGCTAAATCCCAATATTTTCTATATTCACTTGGCGTATGTTTCTTTAAAAGCTCTTTCAAATAACGCCATAAATACACAAATTTTTTATAACTATCTTTAAAGTCTAGTTTTGATAACTCATCTACTGCTTCATCTACAGCCTTTTTAAACACTTCTTTTTCTATAACAAAATTATTATATCGATTAGCTGCAAGAGGATGAACAAACTCAGGTTGTTCTTCAAAAACAACTTGTAAATTTTTATTTTTACTGGCATCTTTAGGTATATAATATCTTTCCATAGATGAAGCTAAAACATCTGAAGCAATAGTTTTGTGGTAAGGAATATCTATTTTTTTAGATATTTCCTTAGCTCTTTTCTCATGGCTTTCACCTGTTAACAAAATAAATGGCTTATCTGGAGAATCATGAAAATATGCTTTCAATTTATTTTCAAATAACTCTTCTTTCTTACTCATTGGTAATTCCCTCCTACCAAAATTAAAAAAGCACTCACCACCATTATCTTTTGCTATTTCTATCCAAAAACTATTTTATCTGCTCCTCTTCTTGCTCTACTTCTAAAATTGTCCAAATTAATCTCCAATTAAGATCATAACTCCACTCTATGCATTTCTCTCGTTTTCCCTAATTAAAGTTAATTCTCCTGTGCCGTAACCCAGTGATGTCTTTGCTCCAATTCCCCCATATCTAAATGCCTCTATCATCCATTCTTCCATAGTCTTGTTTGCTATTTTTAAATCCTTCGTTTCCTTTTCTAAAAAAATTAGGGAAATATGAAAAATGGCATTTTCAACTATTAAAAAGAAAATAGGTTTGGGATTTTGCCAATCAGAAGGAGCTGAAGGATTTTTGCTTTGCGAATAATATTCGAAATAATGAGGATTCATTATATCCTGTTTTAAATAAAAATCATCATTTACAAGATATGAATCCATGAAAATTACTTTTCCTTTTTCACCCTCAGTACCAAAGATTTTCTTAAAATTATCATCATTACTATTTTCCTTATCCCTGAACTTAATCCAGTTAGATATTACCCCTTTTATAGCTTGTCCCGGAATATAAGGAATTCCATATATCCAGTGAAGAGTCATAGAAACCTCTCTGACAGACTCTTGCCCTAGCCCAACAACAATTTTATCATAAGGTCTAAACTCATAAGTAGCTACTTCATACCCTTGCAATTTATATTTATCTATAATGTATTTTTGCTTCCTTGTAAATTGAATACAGCTATCAAAAAATTCTTTTTTTGCTTCAGGTATTCTCTTTTTCTCTACTTCGCTCTTTTTATTAAATTCTATGTATTTGTTGAATAATAAGTTAAAATTTTCAACCTTTTCCATAGCATTTTTCAAGTAATAGCTCGTATCGAAAGGTATTTTTAATCTATTACTATTTATCATCGGGAATCATCCCTTCAGCAAACCTTCTTATCCAATTTATAAATTCCATGACTTCTTTTGTAATAGCTCGATAGGCATCACTTTCAAGTGATATAATTTTTTCTACCATATCTGCTGTTGAATTACTATATAAACTACTGACTGGACAATTTTCAGACTTAAGCCAACTATCTATATTGTTATATAGTTCTTGATATGCACTACTACCTTTTGCTTTCATAAATGCCAAAGTAGCACCAAGACCATTTGTTTTTATTATTGCCATTAATTTTTTTGCATAGGATTTATAATTATTTTTAAACTCTTCTTTTTCATAAGTAGCTACTTTTTTAACACATTCATAGGCAAACTTTGCCCTCTCATTTACTGTTGTCTTTATAGAATCCTTGTCGGTCATTTAATATCACTCCTATCTAAGGCACCAATTCTGACAATACCTTTTCCTATAGTAGCATTACCGCCAATTTGAATAATTTCATGTTTCCTTATTCCATTAAGGAAATAATCCAGTATAAAATCCTCATCTGGTTTTGATTTTTCTTCTTTTTTTATTTTTTCTTTTTCGGCCTCATCTATAAATAGCATAGAAGCCAATGCCAACGAATAAAATAGTGTATTTTCCGGAACATATTCTTCATTAAAAAGAGCTCCATTTTCAACAGTGCCTTTGCCTGGATTAATTCTTGTTCTAGTTATAACTTCTGTAGACATCTCTGTAAAATCTCTAAAATCATCATCTGAAATTACTATTATATCTTTTTTCATCTTTTCTCTAAAAACACTGTAGAAATCATTTTGTCCATTTTGACTTTTGGGAAAAAGAGTATCTGCTAGCCATTCAGAAAATTGTTGCAATTTATTATTTGATTTTACTTTAAAAGAATATTCTTCTAATATAACTACATTGTTATTTCCCTTATTTTGGAGCTTAAGATTAGAACCTTCAACTATAGAATTAGGCTCTATAGTCTCAATACCTTCTAATTCCTTTAGCTCATTTCTATCGCACAAACTTATTTCCTCTTTAAACCTTGAAAGAACATAGGGGCAAGTAATCCAACCAAAAATTCCTCTTGCCGACTTTATAGGAAACAACAAAATTCTAGCATCTAAAAAGCCTATAGCTCCTGCATAAAGGTCACCATCTTTTGGCCCAAATATATGCTCAACATTTTCTCTTAAAGATTCATCCCCTTTAAAAGCGCTTCTCAAAGCCCCTTTTAACCCTGAGGATTCAATTTTAGGGAATCCAGAATGTTTCTCTCTTTGAATTGGAAGGTCAACATATCCTAACTCCGAACCACTTCCCACATGGGTAGGAGTTTCAGTGTAAATAAAAAATGGCTTAGCTTTTTTAAACATATATAACCACCCTTTCCTTTAAATTTGATTCATTCTAATAGAACAAATTTGTAGTCCTTACATACCTTTTCAAATTCTATTCTCTCTATTTCACAAAAACGAATAAGAATCTTTTTTACTGTTTCATGAAAATCATTAAAGTCCTTCTCCATTAAAATGCCAAATCCATGAGCAAAAATTGATTTATTCCTCAGTTTAACTTTACGATATATCAAACCTAGTTCTATATCTTTTACCAATTTGTCTTCAATAGCTTTTAATAAAACATAAGCATCAAATAATGAAATACTGCTTTGTGGAAGTTCGGAATAGTTTTTAAAATTTTTGGAACGCTTTCTAAAAGGTTTAATATTTTCATTCATTTTTTCTAATAATTCATTTCCACCAACGGGCAATTTTGAATAATCTGGAAGAGAAACAGAAAAACCATAACTTGCAAGTCTGACCTGTGCGATTAGCTCTAAAATGCGATACAATAGTAGAATTGCCACATCATATTTTCCTTCATAACTTCGCCTTAAAGCATTAGTATAAATTGAAAAAAGAAGAGGTATATATACATGCTTATTTGTAACGTACTCCCATTCCTTATTTTTATCTTTTAAGTCAATCTCTTTTAGTGGTTTAATGAGTTCATGCTGCTTGTACAATATTTCTTCATATTTATAGCCAATTATATCTTTATCAATTGGTTTCCAACTTTTTAAAATTTTAAAGAGTTTTTCAAATCCCTCAATGGCTTCATTAAAAGAAAGGTTATCCCAACAAGAATAGATTTGTGATAACATTTTGTAGAAAGTATAATCTCTATAAGCAACTCTTTCTTCTAACTCAGAAAAAATTTTATACGCTGAAGCAAAATCGCCTTTATTAAAAAGTGCTATAGCTTTGTCCTTTTCCAAGTCCCCAAAAACTTCATAAGGGTCTTCTACGACCTTTAACTTTTCTGTACCTGGCCATGGCTTTCGCATTTTATTATTGTATTCACTAGCAACATAAATCAAATCGATTTTCAAATAGGCTCCTGCCATTGCCATCCCCGCAGACATAGCTTTAGTACCACCTGTAAAATCAATGGCAGTTTTATCGGGTTTATTCCATTTTTCTACATAAATTTTCTTTAAAACTCGGTAGATATCTACCGGATTGTCTTTTTCAATCTCTTCGGCAACGTATTGGGAAGGAAGCAATCCCGCCCATTGGATTACTTTGTCAAGATTCTCTCTTGAGTCTTTTGTGTATAAAAACAAGACTTGCTTGGGCTTAATAAAAGAAATTGTAAGCACGAGAGGTTCAAAAGAAAATCCTAATGACAAAATCAAATTTTCATATTTTTCTTTAAAGGAAACATCAGTTTCTAAATGAAACTTTTTTACTACCAAAGGAAATATTTCCTGGTAATAATAATCTTCTGCTTCTTTTGCTGGTTTCGTTTCCCAAATTTCTACTTTTTCTTTTATTTTCTTTTCGATTTCACTATTTGACAATATCCCTTCGCTTTCCATCTCCCTCTCTCCTTTTGCAAGAACAAAACAATTTTGCTATTATATTCATAATTATACCATTTTATTCTACAAAAATCACCTTTAGAATTCATCATTTTCAATTTTTTGTTGTATCGATTTGTAAAATTCCCCCAATTCAGCGACGTGTTCATCTTTTATTCGCTGAAAAATATCCCTTGACTGCTCATGAGTATAAGTGTGAACAAGTAAATTTCTATCCTCAATCATTTTTAGCCAAACTTCCTCATTTTCAATAAGATCGTTAATAAAAGCCTGTTTAAAGGCCTCACGAGGGCTTTTTACGATTATTCCTAAATCTGCAAGATACTCTTTCATCAACTTCCAAGCCAACTCATGGCAAAGCTCAAATCTTTTAATAGTTCCATCTATATCCAAGTCATCCTTTGCTACTTCCGTCGCTTTTTTAAGATTTTCAAAAGCTTTTGCAAAATCGTTAAAAAATTTCTCAACCCTTTCTCTCATAAAGTAAAACTCCTTCTCTATATATCTTTTCTCTAAATTCTTTATTGACTTTTTTCAGATTGACAATGTCAAAAGGTCCAATCATATCCATGGCCTCCACACTTTTGTCTGACTCAACTGCTATATCAATATCAGACTTCTTATTAAAATCTCCTCTTGCTCTTGATCCATACAAATATATCTTTTCGGGATCAATGTTTTCCTTTATCTTGTCTACTATCTCTTTCATAGAATCGGGAATAGATAATATTTTTTCTTCCCCTCTCTCCTTCAATTGAGCCCAAAACTCCTCAATAAGAGCATACTCTGGTTTTTGAGTTTTATCATTAAATTTTAACACAGCACCCTCTGGTAAAAACTGACCAGCAAGCCTTATTACACTCCAATAATACTTTCCTTCCACCTTAATAAGCTTTATTATAATGGGAGAAGTTCTTCTTTGGAATTTTTCTTTTGACTTCTTCTCAATTTTTACACCAATAACTGTTCCACCACTGCGATGCCTTACAGGAAGACCAAAAACAGCGCTTTCAAATACTTGTCCCTCAGTCCTTACCCTGAAATTTTTAAATATAGTCCCAATATCATTAAGTGCATCTTTCCATGAAGTAAAGCCAATGTTACTTATTATAAGCCGCGAGATACTTAGATTGCTATACTTTGAAGCAAAATAGGTCTTGTCTGAACCATTGATAATCTTTTTCGCTATCTCAAAATTTTTTACCAACCATTCTGCCACTTCATCAGAATTTTTCCCTTTAGGAATAAAATCAATAGAAACGTGCTCGTCCACCTCTGTTACTATGATATTGCCTCCTCCTCTTCTATTTCGTGTTCCAAAACCTCCGAAATATATGGCAAACCATAGTGAAGCCAAAGCATGATTTAAATACTTTTCTTCAAAGGTACTAATCTCAATATAAAAAGTAGAGCCTTCTTTTATGTATCCTCTCTCCCTATTTGGCAATATAGTAGAATATAAAAGATATTTTATACCTGCTTCTTTCACTCGTAAAGCCTTTTCCCAAAAAATTTTGTCACAGAAAACTTTTACTGTTACCTTGCTCTTTCCCTCTCCTTCTCCTGTCCCACCAAAAATTCCATTTTCTTCTTTTTTAAGTTTAGCAATATCATCCTCTGCTTTTACCGCTCTCCACCAAAAGCGCATCATCCCTTTAAACTCAGAAGGCCTTAATTCTGGTGTCCTTCCATCTGCCCCCGCCATAAACACAGGCGTTATTACTTCACATTTTAATCTTGCCTTATACACCTCTATCCCCTTCTTTCTTACACTTCTAACTAGAAATGACCTCATAAATATCTCCCGTTTGTACCTTAAATTCTATTATCACCTACAACACTTTTTACCCATTCTTTAATAACATCCATCTGCACTTTTCTAAAATATTCCATGTCCATATATTCTCTTAGAGTTTTAACCTCAAATTCCACCTTTACATCTTCATTTTCTTCAAAAATAAGTTTGCCGTGCTTTATTACTTGATGCTTAAGCACTGGATTTGCAGAATTTAATACTACCAAATCTATATCATTTCTTTTAAATATTGAAACCAAATCGCCAATTAAAGCAAGTTTGTCCATAGGATCATATCCATTCCCTAAAAGTACCGCAACTCTGAACCACTACAGACACCTCTTTAAGAAGGCATACTTATTACCTTAATTTTACCACCCCCCTTACCTTCTTCAATCAATCTTATATCATTTATAATATCATCTATTATAAGCTCCTGATACCCTGCTTTTTTTATTATTTTCATCTCTTTTGCCACATCAAAAAGTAAAGGTGATTCAATCTTATTTAGCTTACTAAGCCTTACATCATTTATGACTTCATTTGAAAGAGATTTTAAATAATCTTCTACACCGTACCTTAAAAAGTGAAACTTGTCTTTATACCTTTTGTACAATCTATCTGCTATCATAAGCCCCTCTGGGTCAAAATCTCCTGAGTAATATATCTCTGTCCCTTCTTTATAAAGCATGTCCAAGAGCAGGAGAGAAGAAAGTTTTGGCTGGCCATATGTGCATACAAGAGGAAATACTTTGCTTGTGGCATCTATTAAAGATGTAAAAACTGAAGGATTCTCTACAACATACACTTTCTTAGAAGGGCTTATGACCCTCTCAATTTTACTCAAATTTAAAAGAGGAACTTGCAAGACTTGATTGCTTTCATAAGCAGCCTTAAATACTTGATTTTCCGTATCGCCCTCATATGCCAAAAGTCCTGAGAGTGTGACATAATTGGATATTTCATCTATCAAAATACCAACGTTGTAATAAAGTTCTGATATTTCTTCACTTCCTTTTACTTCATTCAGCCCCAACAAAGTGCATAAGGCGTTTATAAACATACTTCCAGCTTCTGTATTTGAATCAAAATAGTGAGGATTACGTGCAATCTGGGAAGAAAACACCGGCAGTCTTTTCTTTTCTCCTTTATAAACAGGCAAATTGTTTATGGCATCGCATACGTACATTATATCTTTTTTTAATCCGTCCTTATCATTTAAATACCTCTGATTTACTGCCCTTACCCCTACAGCGGTTCCTTCATACAAACTTTTTAGCCAATCAATGCACTTACATTCCTGGTATTTAGAGAAGAGCTCTTTAAAGAACTCTTCTCTTTCTTTTGCCAATATTTCCATATCCTCTTTTTTGCTGGTGAGTTTTTCGCCAAAATAGTATTCCAGTATGTCTTTTAGCGTATACTCCTCAAATCGCGTATTTTTTAGCGACTCTTCAAACTTTGCTACATCAATGGATGCAGATTTTTTTGTCCTATAGTCTTTTTTAAAATGGTTTGTAAGTACTTCTTTTTCATCTTCCGTAAGATTATCAAGCTTTACAACGCCTCCAAGCCGTCCTAAACTTCTGTACTTTTCCCGTATACCTTCAAAAATCCTCTTGTATCCCTTTTTTTCTTTAAAATATCTAAGTTCTTCTTTATTCATTTATAGCACCCACCTCAAGAGCAGCAACCTCCTCTTTCTCAGGAAGTATAAGGTGCTTTACTTTTCCATCCCACAAATACTTCATGACCAATACAGCCTTTGCATTTTTTGGCCTTACAAGTTCATAAATTGAAAGCTTGGGAACAGTATCATAATCTCCCCACAAAACCTGCGAATTCATTATATAATTAAACCTTAGATCTTCAATCAGTTTAAACATATCCCTTATGTTTGTGTCATCAACTCCTGCAAATGCTTCATCTAGAGATATTATGCGAGGTGCAGTCGGCGATGCTCCCTCATATCTTGAATAAACCGCGGAAAATAAAGGTATATACATGGCCATCGCTTTTTCTCCGCCGCTCAACTTATTAAAAGCATTATCAGTAAGCTCCTTGCGGCTTTCCCCTTCTTTTCTGTAGTAAAGCTTAAATTCAAACCAATCTCTGTAATCTAATATTTCTTTCATAATCTTGTGAAAAGTTTCTGTATTGTTTTT
The DNA here is from genome assembly GCF_018588165.1 of Thermoanaerobacter sp. CM-CNRG TB177. Taxonomy (NCBI): domain Bacteria; kingdom Bacillati; phylum Bacillota; class Clostridia; order Thermoanaerobacterales; family Thermoanaerobacteraceae; genus Thermoanaerobacter; species Thermoanaerobacter sp. CM-CNRG TB177. Next base: position 42,116 of record NZ_JAFCAC010000060.1, on the reverse strand, counting down.
TTCCTCCATTGCCCTCCTGGCTCTTTCTACTTTTGACCTAAAATGATTTACAACTTTATCGAAGACTTCCTTTTTCAGCATATCAGCATCAGATTTTAAAATATCCACAAGTTCCTTTGTATCAAGTTCTTCTTCATTAGAAGCAGGAATGCTTCTCCACTCAATAGAGAACTTAAGTCCGCTGGAAGTATCCCTTTCAGACATGAGTTTGTTCATTTTCTTTACCCATTCTTCTGCTTTAAAAATCTTTGCTCTTATCTTAATTCCCACATTGTGCATTATAATCTCTTCAAAAAGAATCTTATCAGTCTCTCTTAAAAGGCTTTCATTCGCCATTATATCTTCTTCAATATTAGAATAAAGCGTATATAAAGACACAATTTTACCATTTATATTTGCCGTAATATTGAGCCTTCTCTGCTTATTCTTTGCCTCTTTTATTCTTTCATTGTCTCCCTTACAAGCTTCGTCAAAGATATTGCCAATTGAAAGCCCATATTCCAAAAGTTCGTTGCGAGTTTCAAAATACACATTTTGAAGTCTCTCTGTAAACTTTTCTCTGTCAAAGCCCGCTTTGTCAAAAAAGCCTTTGTATTCAGAAAGAATGCTTTTACTTAATTTTAACATATCCTCCATTTCAACGTCTTGCTTGACAAAGCCAAGTGCTAATTCCTTTTTTAAACCCTCTTCAACAATATTGTAAATTTTCTCTTTAAGATTAATCTCTTCTTCAATGTTTAAAAGGTCTTTTAAGCTTCTCTGTAGCCTCTCCTCAAGTTTTGCTTTTTCGGCTGATTTATTTGTAATCTCTTTAGGTATTTCCTCCAGCCTTTTTAGGCAAATCTCCAGTTCTTTTTCGATTTCTTCAAGTCCAAGTTCTTTTAATGTCTCTTTTAGCATCTCAATTTTCTTATTAGAACTCTGTATTTTGTTTTCCAGTACGTCTATTTCGTACTTTAAGTTATCAATATCGTATTCTAAATCTTGTTTTTGCTGCAATAACATTTCTTCGTTTGAAATTTGCAAAACATATTTATTGTATAGTATTTCTACTTCATTAAGCCCTGAAGCGTATTCTTCCGCATATTCATAGGCAGAAGAATAGGTATCAATATCTGGATGTATGTTTATGCCAGATGTCAATTCTCTTACAACAGCTTTCTTTTTCTGAAGGTCCTCAAAACAGTTTTTAACTGTGAAAAGCTGTTCATCCAGTTTATGAGAGGTGTATTCGTAATCAGCCTTTGCCGTTTTTAAATATCTATATGCTTCTTCAATATCTTCTTTCCCGGGAAATGCCGAATATTCGTAATCCAGCCTCTGTATCCTTAATTTTTTTGCATTTATTTCCTCATCGATTGCAGATATTTCAGCTTTTATAGCCTGTATTTCTTCTTGTATAGATTTAATAAGCTCTTCTCTGTAGCGCTTTCTAGACTCACTCCCGATGTACTTTGATTTAACTTTATCCCGTGCTTTCCCTTTTATTACTCCTATTCCATATGCGCCATTTGAATCGATATAGGTTGTCCCGCCTTCTTCTGATACAAATATATTGCTTAAAGCATTTGAAATATCTTCTGGTGAAACTCCTTCTTCATTGTCAACTACTCTAAAATATTGAGATACATTTAGCATCATATTAAAGCTTCCAGGCATAACATATTTATCCGCCATATTGCTGTCCATTTGAAGAGCTTTTTCAAAATATTCTTTTGGCACGATAAGAGCATCCAAAAGCCCCATGTCTTCTATCGCAGCTTCTATATTGCCTCTTGTCTCTTCATCCACATCCTCTTTAAAATCAATCGCCATGTAAAGAGGAATGTAAGGAATTCCAGCTTCTTTAAGCCTTTTTCTGTTGTTTATGACTTGTTCATCTCTTTCAGGCTCAGGATCTTTTTTGTTTTTCCATTCCTCCAATAACTTTTCTTTCTCATGAAGCTGATTTTCTTTTACCTCTCTTTGATTTTCTAATCTTAAAATTTCTTGCTGAATTCCATTTAGTATTTCCTCATAGGGTTTTCTCACAAAAGCCAAAATATCGTCAAATCCTTTATCCTCTCCATACGCCAGTATGACACGGCTTAAGCCTTCCAATTGGCTACTTAAAAGCTTAAGCTCTGCATTGCCCTGTGACCAACTATAAACTCTTTCAACATATTCTCTTTTTTGTTCGTCAAAAAGCCTTTCTGCCTCATTAAGCTTTTTAGCCCTTTCTTCTCTTTCTTTTTTAAGCCTTTCCTGCTCTTTAAGTGCGGCATCATACCTTTTATTTGCTTCTATTTCTTCTCTCAATGCACTCATTGCACGCTTTATTTTATCTTTATGCTTTTTTAATTCATTTTTCCAATAAGTAAAATCAAATTCTTTTCCATACACTTTTTTAAGTTCATTTACAGAAAACTCATGTTCCATGAAATCTATATCCTGTGCAATTGAAGATATATCCTCTAATTTATCCTGTAGTTCTTTCTCCAGTTTGTATTTTTGTTCCTCAATGTTTTTTATCTTTCTTTCTAAACCATAATATTTATCTTGTTTATTACGGAGTTCTTCTTCTTTTTTAGACTTATCCTCCAAATACTGCTTATATCGATCCTCTTCTTCTAATAATTCTTTTTGGGTTCTTTTAGCATCACCACTTGAAAGCTGTTCTTCCTTTTTCTTTAAGGCTTCTCTTTCACTTTCAAGAGAAATGATGTCATTTCCTAAGTTTGCTATTGTACTTCTGTAATTTTCAATATCTTTAGTTAAATTATCGTATTCTTTTTTTGATGCGTATAAATCGCTGTATGCCTTTACTAAATCCCCAGCCTTTTCATAAAGAATGTATTTGTTGTAGTTGTCGTACTCGTTTTTAAGCTTTTTTACTGCAGCCATATTCCTGTAAAGAACATCAAGGTGCATCTTAATCTGGTCCATGTTTTCTATGGTTTCTGAGAGAGGCCTCAAATCATCATCTGTGAGTGAAGGCAGTGAAGCCTTCATAATTTCATATATCACAGTAGGCCTGAAGTCTTTGGAAAGCTTTGGACTTCTAAGCTGTATCAGCAGTTTTATGAGCTCGTCGTATTCCTCAATAGAACTAAAGCCAAAAATGTATTTATTGACCATTTCCATGTACTCTTTTTGGCTTTCAACTACTTCTCCGCCTTCACCTATTCTATTTTTAAGTTCTTTTTTGGTAAGTGGGACTTTTACTCTTTTGCCGTCATCGCCTATTTCCATTTTGTGTAAAAAGAAGTCGATACCTATACGCCTGCCGTCAAGTATTACAAAGCCCCAAAAGTCCATATTTTGATGCCTTTTCGCTTTTAGTCCAATGCCTATTGTAATGTAACTGTCTTTTTTTTCTTTTTTAAATTCCATGAAAAGATAGCCAGTTCTTTCATCAAGCCCACTTACCTCTTCTTCCCCAAGAAGATAGTCCTCAAGCTTTCTCGCCTTTGAGCCAAAGGGATCAAGTCTTTCAGGACTTTTGTTGCCATCTAATACTAAAGGTATGAAACTCTGCATTGTCACTGACTTTCCAGAACCATTAGCACCTCTTAAAAGAAGCCTTCCATCTGCAAACTCAAATATTTCATCATCATAATACCAAAAATTAAGAAGCCCAATCCTGTTAATCATCCATCTTTCGGCTAATTTTTCACTCATCTGCACCTTCTCCTTTTTCAAAATCTGGAGGATATTCCCCAATTAACTTTGCCGCCATAGGCAATATTTTAATAGAATGCAATTCCTCAACTCTTTTTATCATCTTAAAGCTTTCCATGTTTTCAATGACCTCTTCTATAAGCTGCTTTTCACTCATTTCCCTGTAAGACTTATACCAACCATCACTAAATCTTTCCTTTACTTTCAAAATAATATTTATAAATTCTGCTTCAGTTATATCTATAGTATCATCAGGATTATAGGCGAGTTTTCCATCTCCAATCATTTGTCTTATAATTTTACTTACCTGCAGCATTATATCAGATATGTTTTTGTTTTTGTCGGGAAAATAGGACTTTAAATATTTGTTGTCATTAAAGAGAACAAAAGCAGAAGTTTTGTGAAGGTGAAGTTTTGCATCAAGATACTCCTCTAAATCTTTCGCTATGGTATTTCTGTAATTTTTTATATACATGAAGTCTTGGTCATCAGGTCCTTCACTATACACAGCGGGTGAAAGAATAAGTTTTCGGTACGCCCTGTGCCTTCTCTGTATAACCGCATCTTTGGGGTTTGAAAGATTTAAATCCTCCTGCAAAAAATCCTCAATCTTCATGTCTTCTGTAATTTCTCTGTTAAAAGACCTCAAAAAATACCTTGAAATGCCTGTGTTTTCGTAAAGAACTTCAGTATCTTCACTTTCTGAAAACCTCTCGTGGTCACCATCATCTATTTTAATTATGCCAATATCTACAGCAAAATTGAGCACCCGCACAAGTGACTTTCTGTGCTGAAAAAGCGTCCAATCTACTTTATCAGGTCCATCATACTGCGCCTCTATATATTCCGTTATATTAGACAGTACAAACTGGTCTTCAGGTCCTTTATCCTCCAAAAAAGCTAAGAGCAAACACAAAAATGCATAATCCATAGGCATTTGAAATGCATCTATCCCCATCCACTCTTCAACATCTGACGGCACTTTTTCTAACTTAATAATATATGGGTTTATAATCAATCTATATCCTAACTTCTCTTCAACAAAAGGTTTTATTTTATTCTCAGCATCTCTTATTTTGTTGAAATTTTCCCTATCATCTCTCAATATCCAAAAATTTTCAAGAAGCATCTGAAGTTCTTCCATATTTTCACCTTCAATCCACAAATTCAATTACAATATCAGGCATATCAAGATTACCATCCGTGCATTTTAGTATTGCTCTCTCTCCATTCTTTGGTATATGAAGCCTGTATGTTCTTCCATCTTCTGTTTTTCCTGTAAAGCCATTTCTTGCCATCGCTTTTCCTATCCATTTAAGTATCGTTGCCCTCACAAAAGGTTTTACAACAGGTAAATCCTTTATCCTTATTCTATTGCCAACAATGCAACTTGCTATTATTTCATCTTCTATATTTTTCTGATTGAGATACTCCATCAGCATCTCCGTCTTGTCAGCACTTCTATCAATAATCGCATTTGTCTTAACATAATTACCGTAGCTCCTTGTTTTTGGCTTTATAATCACTTTAAAGGGCGGTTCTTCCCATACACTCTGGTTTACACTTTCTGTCTTTCTTTCAAAATCACCCTTTATGTGCCTTGTGTAAAAGCAACCGAAAACCGCCGCAGACAAAAGGTGTGCTTCTTTAATACTACCTGCTTTTGCAAACATTTTAGAAAGAGCAATATATTCATTCTTTCTACTGGCAGCTTTCATCCTGTTTTCTGCTATTCTCGCCGCATACATTGTTATTTTTCTGATTATTTCGTTTGATATATTAAGAAGCCTTACTGCCTCGCTGTCTTCAAAATTATGACCTGTAAACCAAAAAGATATGTTATTCCACTTATCCATCAAATCTTCTTTTACTTTCTCTTCATTTAAAACCCTGTCAATTCTTGGGATACTCATTTCATATTGGCATAACTTATCTACAACGGAATTGACAACCTCCGGACTCACCTTTTTCAAAAAGCTCTCTATGGCAACAGAAAATCTCTGAAGGTCTTTTATAAAATCTCTTAAATATTCTATAAGTTTGTCTTTGTAAATGATAAACTGTTCTGACTTCATAAGTTCATCAGCGTTAGAGCTTTGAAGACTTGCAATGTAATCTGTCGCATTGTGATATATATTTTCAAAGTCGGTATTGAGGTCTTCCCACCATCTGTTTATTTCCTGTAAATCCTCTTTTTTCGCCATTTCATTTATCTTTATTAAATTGCGGTAAATCCTTTCAAATAAAGACGGCTGTAGTGACCCACCATAACCGACGATGCTTTCCAGCCTTATAGTCATTCTCTCTATCTCAATAGAATATGGACTTAATTGATACCTGAATTTTTTGTTTTTAAATTCGTCAATCGTAGAAGCTTTACTGGTATCTTGTGTCGCAATAAGGTTTTTCCATTCAGTAAGTGCTTTTAAATCCTGCTCACATTTTTCCATTGTATAGTCGGAAAACACATCAAATTGACTTACATACTCATATACATCCTCTTTGTACAGCCAATACTTAAATTTCTGGTACTGCTCATAAAAATACCTCATGATGAGGCGATATCGCGAAGCATTTTCCGCAGACAAATACTTTACCTCTTCAATCGGTTTTATCACATTCAAATCAAGTTTATCTTCCATAACACTTCACCTTGCATCTATATTTCATAATATATTGTAAACTTAATACTCCATCATTTCAATTTATTTTTTGACTCTTTAAAACAAAAATCCTTATCACTTCCCAAATTTATGGAAATAATAAGGATTCAAAAAATCTTCACATCATTTTCACTTTTAAGATTCCATTCTTAAAAAGTAACTCCATTATAACCCCAATTCTGTCCTTCTACCTCTTGGATAACTATATAAATGTTGTCTTTTCTATAACCCAAAACCTTATTTAGAACATCACAAATTCTTTTTGATATTTCTTCCTTTTGTCCCCTTTGAAGTTTGCCAACAAGCTTTATCTCTACAATGCCACCCTCTTCAAGAGGTTGTCCATGGAAAAATATATCCTCTTCTTCAGTAAATCTTACCATAAGCCAATTTTCACTTTTCCCTGCAACTTCATACATCACATCGGCAAATTCTTTCTTTAAAACTTCCTTATTTTCTGGCACAATTTTTTCTTTTGTAATTAAATTTACAATTGGCATAAATCTCACTCCTTTCCAATAATAAACCATCATAAATGTTTTTTAAATTCCTCTAATGATATTCCTGCCTGTTCGAGAATACTTTTTAACGTTCCTTTAGCTATCTCATAATGGAACGGTACAATAACTAACTGGATATTTCGATCCCATTATATTGCTACCTCCACTGTTGTTATAAATAGCGGCTTTTCTTCCAGGTCAAGCTCTCCATTTTCATAATACAACTCTAACGCTTCTTTTAGATTATCTAAGGCCTCCTCTATAGTTTTCCCCTGAGATGCAACACTGTTTTCAATACACTTTGCTACATACCAATTTTCTTCTTTTTGAATAACTACAGTAAACTTAACTTTCATACTATCACCCCACCAAAATTATTATTTTAACACAATTAGTATTATTTACCTTACCCACATCCACTACCCTATTTCCCTCCCCTCTTTCTCTATTTCCTTTAACAAAGCCCCCGTAACATCCCGTTGTGTAACTATACTCACTTTATAAGGCCTTGCAATCCTCTCTATCTCAACAAACATTGTCCAGTAGTTAAACTTATCATCATCCCAATCATCTACAAAAATATCAATATCCGAAAATTCCCAAAAATCAAATCCCCTTGCCAGTGATCCATACAAGACAACTTTACTCACATTATATTTTTCTTTTAAAAATTTAGCAATCTTATGCGCTTTATCTAATGCATCCTTTTTTCGTATTTCTAGCATTTCTTTCTCTTTTTCACTCTTTAACCGCCAATTTTCACGTATTTTCTTTTTCTCTTCATCAGTAATACTCATCTTCCTCACCCCACAAAATTCTTTACATATATTCCACCATTTTATAGCATTTATATCAATCATCCAACAAAACTCATAAGAAGCATCACATTTAAAACCGTCACTATTATTCCTATAGTCCACAACAATACCTTATAAAGCAATGTATTTGCAAACTTTCCCATTATCTTCTTTGAAGAAGTCAAATAAATGAGCAAAAAAATTGTAATGGGAAGCTGTACACTTAAAAACATCTGCGAATAAACCAGTCCTTGAAAGGGGCTTTTTACAAAGAATATTATTAGCACTGCAAAAATATATGTAATTCCTACACCAACTTTTGTATGTGCATCCTGTATATCATAAGGTTCTCCATATATCCCCGCAAAAATACTTCCTCCTGCCATACCAGCTGTAATAGACGAAGAAATTCCTGCAAAAAGAAGAGCCAAAGCAAAAACCACTGCTGATGCATTTCCCAAAAGAGGTTTCAACATCTGCTGTGCCTGATTAAGCTCCGTTACAGTTACATTATTGGTAAAAAAAGCCGATGCTGCAACAATAATCATAGCACTGTTTATTCCCCACCCTATTATCATAGAAAAGATAGTATCAAAATACTCATAATTAAGCTGTTTTACAATAACTTTTTCATCTTCTAAATTCCACTGCCTGCTTTGTATTATCTCCGAGTGCAAAAACAAATTGTGGGGCATAACAACAGCACCAAGTACACTCATAATTATAGGCATAGAACCTCCTGGAAATTCTGGTTTCACCCAGCTTGAAGCTACCTCTGCCCATTTCACATCAACTAGCGAAAGCTCAAATATAAAAGAAATGCCAATAAGAGATACAAAACCTATAATCCATTTTTCTAACTTTTTGTAGGAATTTGTATAAAGCATCCATGATACAAATAAAGCAGTAATCAAACTCCCTATTTTTATAGGAATATTAAAAAGCATTTGAAGAGCTATAGAAGCTCCTAAAATTTCCGCCATCGCTGTCAAAATAGCTGCAAAGACAGCTGAGACAAGAACTAACCTCGAAGTAAAAGGCTTTAAATATTTAGTTGCAGCTTCAGACATGCAGTATCCAGTAGCAATTCCCAGATGCGCAGCATTGTGCTGAAGTATAATAAGCATAATGGTCGATAAAGTTACCATCCATAAGAGCTTGTAACCATAGGATGACCCTGCAGCAACATTAGAAGCCCAATTTCCCGGGTCAATAAAACCAACAGTAACCAGTAATCCGGGTCCTATGTATTTAATAAAATCTAAAGCCATAAGTTTAGGGCGATGATTACCTTTAAATAAATTTTTGACTTTTGTAATCATTTGTTCACCTCATCTTAAAATTTTAATCTGCACCTTTTACAACTGCAAGAGGCACAAATTGAGTAACAGGTACAGTAATTTCTCTATGTGATTTTCATTTTTAATACAATTACGTTATTTGAATAATCTAACAAGTTCTTCTACGCCTGCTGGAAGAGAAAAATTACCATCCAAACCAGGCTCGAACTCACACGTTTTTACAACTGCATCAAGATTAAGTGGTCCATAGATGTGCGGGTAATATTCACGCCCACCTTTCTCAAAATGAATTTCAGCTTTAACTTTGGACGAATCAATGCATAATAAAACCAGTCCTTTTTCGTTTTTAAAATTAGCATTTGCTATATTTATTATTTGTTCAGCTGTGGAACAGTGTATAAAACCTTCGAAAGATAAACTTCTAGGACTATATTCGCCTTTTTCTAAGCCATCTTCCCAGTCTTTGCGTTTTGCAATATGCAAAATTATCATGATACTTCATCCCCCATTCTTAATATTATTATCTAAAAAAGGAAAAATTTTATATAACTACTCCAGTTTCCAAATCAATTATATGAACACTTCCACTTTCAACTTCAATAAACCCTACTGAATTAATCTTATCTTCCCTTTTGCTAAGAGATGTAGAACCCGGATTAATCACCACACAATTTTCAATCTTCTTTATTAAAGGAATGTGTGTATGTCCCATTATAAAATAATCCAATTTATACTTCATAATCAACTTATGTATATCTTCGTCAGAAATACTGTGACCATGATTAATCATAAATCTCTTCCCTTCAATGAAAGCAAAGACATAGGGTGTTTGTATAGGCACCTCAAGCATCATTTGGTCAACATAAGCATCACAATTCCCTTCCGCAATCAAAAGAGGAACAGGACAAGCATTTATCGCCTCAGCAAGTTTTTTAGGGTCATATCCATCGGGAATTGGATTACGTGGTCCATGATATAATACATCTCCTGCATGTAAAATAATGTCCGAATCTTTTAAAAAATTCCATGCTTTTATCCATGACTTATAATCTCCATGAGTATCACTTATAACACCAATTTTCATAAAATATCACCTCCAATGCTTTTGATATCTTACCCAAAATTTGTCCCCTCTAAGGCCACAGCGTTTTTAATTCTCTATTTATCATCTCAATATCAAAATCCCTATATCCCCCTATTGTTCCCCATACTATAAAGTCTACATATTTAGGATGGCTTTTACTCACCCCCATGTTTTCAGATTAATTCCACTTTTTTCTCTTTTTAATTTTACCATTCTGTTACCTAAAATCCAATACAAAAATTAAAAATATTCCGATATATTTAGGCAAAACTAAAAAAAGAATAAATTATATAAAAGTTCCCTGGCAAAAGAGCCAGGGTTATACATATCCTAACAACAATAAAAATTGAGGCATTTTATATTTAAAATTTTCGTAAAAGATTTTTAAAATATAAAAAATAGCCCCACTTATCTTACAAGCACTATAAAACATTAAAAATTCATATATGCCTTTGCAACATCTTTAAATCCATTTTTTTCAAGCGTATCTATAACAATTGTCCTAATCTCATCAAAAGAAATTTGTTCTTTTCCAAGTTTTTTAATGCTTTTTTCTATATCCCTTGCTATATTATGTAAATCCGATGTATTTAAAGGTTTCCCAGCATCATCTGATGCAGCCCCAATACTTCTCACAATTTTGTCCAAATCAAACTCCTGTAATCTACCGTCCCTTTTTATAACCTTCATAGTCCCCTCTCCTTTTTTTGTTCGTTATATAAATATAAGCTCATATAAAGGTTTATATCACAAAATAATCTTAGATATAACAATATTTTCTATAGCAGAGGTCAGTAAAAGTCCTCAAGTGCCTTTACCTATCGTCGAAAAATTCTCCTCTTATGTAGAACTGTTACAATTCTTCTTTAAAATCAAAAATGCGCTTTTATCCATTTCTTATTTTACCATTTCATCCCTCAAAAAGCAACATAAACATTAAAAATATTTCGACATTACTCGGCAAAAATAAAAACAGGAATAATTCTGTTTGCAAAATTATATCAATATATCAACAAAAATAAAGAGTACCTCTACTTCACAAACCTTTCTAAATCCTCTATTTTATTTATCTCAAATATATTATCAACAATAGCCATCAATGTTTCTCTGTTTGCACCATCTATTTTCTTTACATATTCTTCCGGAACATCTCCAAACTTTTTCTTCAATAATTTAATAACCGTTTCTTCAATTCCTTTTTCTATCCCATTCTTTATGCCCTTCTTTATTCCCTTCTTTTCACGTTCTTTCATTTCTTGTAATATGGTTTTTTCAAGATTTGATATCATTATATCCACCTCCTTGTTTTCATCTATTATTTTCTCTATATTTTCTCGCTCTTTTTCTACTTTTTGTTCTAATAAAAATACAGAAGCTATTAAATTCTCCAACTTTAATAATTCTTCTTTCGTATACCTATTTACATCTATTAGTATATATTTGAAATCTACTGCATATTCTCCGAAGGTTTCATAGGAATTTAGTGTTTCTTTGTAGCTTGTTTTTGCTGTTCACTTACGGACTCCAACATATGTTATCAAAAATAAAAATTCTCTCTTTCAGTTCCTTCAATACAAAGTAAAATCCGTATTTTATCAAGCGTAATGTTTTACCTACTTTTATCCAGAGAAATTTTTACAAAAATTTAGACTTGACCCCTATTGTGAAGCACATATATATATTGATGCATAATATGTATATAGGGGGATATCTATAATGTGTTTTGGTAAATTAGCAAACATCATAAAAGGTATTTGGAAAAATAAAAGTAAGGGCATCGATAAAATAACACTGAGCCTTTATGGTCTTAATATAAGTGTCGAGAGAAAAACAAATATCAATATTCCACATGAAGTAACAGTAGTAGTCCCAAGAGTTGAGCTTAGAAAAAAGATAAAAGATAATGAGGAAGAGATAGAGATAATAATGAATAGTATAACTGTTGTGCACTCTCCACACCATGAATTAGCAGGTTCCCCCTCTTCTCCGGTAATTCCTAAACAGTATTCCCATAAATACAATAAAAATTAATTAAAAATAATTGTTATAGTATATTGACATTAAAAATGCTGCAGCCCCTATAAAAAAGAGCGTATACCGGATATAAGCTATTTGGGTGCATAAATTTTTAACAGTGTTTTTGCGTTGACCTCTTTTTATAATTATTTACCAAAGTGGCAAAGCTCTTACATCCAAAAAAATACCTAAGGCAAATTCTGCTTCAATATCTTTTATGGTATCTCATTTTTCATTTTATTTACAAGGACTACAGTCTTTCTTCGATTTAAGGTGATCAAATCCGCATGCCAAGAAAATAACAAATTTTCTTCTTCATACGCAACGGGTTTTCTCTCTATCACATCCAACAACTTTTTTGTACATTGTATTAACATAGCCTATCACACCAATCTACATAAAAATTCTATTTATCTCAATTTTCTCAGACAAGTCCCTGTGTCCCCTTACCCTTATAACCATATCATAAAAAACTTTACTGTTAATCTCATCCATCCTCTACTCTCCTTTGTTTTTAAAAATTATATAAGAATACACAACCGGTACTATAACAGCAGTAATTAACAGCACAAACATAAAAACAGTCACCCATGTACCTTTGAAAAAGGAAGCAAATAAGCCAATAATACCTGCAATGAGCCATAGTTTCTCAGCTAGCTGATGTGTATTATTCCATACCTCTTCATCTGCTAACGTCCAGGGAGTTCTTATACCTACAAAATAATTATGATAAAGCTTACCCATAACACTCCCAAAACCAATCAACATAAAAGGAATAATAAGATTGCCCATTCTATTTACATCAATTCTATAACCTAATGCAGAATATGCAGAAGCAAAATATACTGCCATGAAAATAATTACCATAACCGCCCTTACTACCCTATAAGCTCCAGCAAATTTGCCGTAATTAGCTCTTTTAGGGTCAATAAGCGGTATAAACAGCATCATAAGGTATATTACTGTAATAATGACAGGCAAAATAAATATATCATGTTTTGATCCAAACCTATCTACTTGACCATAAATATTCCAATGCATTGGAATTTTAGCCGGTAAACGTCCAAAAATGGCAAATGTAAAAATCCATATTAATATGATAATGCCAATTAACCACCAATCCTTTTTTATTTCGTATTTGACATTGTAGTTTTCATCCATACTACATTAAACACTCCCCTCATATCACTAGCTATACACAATCGTTCTAGGAATGACGAAGAAGAACCACCCATATTTCTGTTAAAATATCCCTTATAACCTAAAAACATCCAAGAAAGGAAGAGAAGGAGATAAACAATCCTAGAGAGTAACTCTAATTATCATGATACATGAACTTAGAACAAAAGGCAAGATTCTTATTATTTTCAACTATTTTCTTCACTCCTATTTTCTGCACTCTGTGCATTTTCAAGCCCTATATGTATCATGTCTTCCATCATATCCACTTTAACTTGAAATCCCAGTGTTTCAGCTAAAAATCTTAAAGGCAGATAAACCCTTCCATCTGCTGGAGAAATAAATGGAGCTGCATCCAAGATGTTTTCCTCTTCATTGACAAAATAACGGTCTTCTCCTATTAAAAATTTAACTGTTTTGCCATTGTAAATTACTTCTACAATATTTTCTTCTTTGCTCCACTTCACTTCTGCTCCTAGATGCTCCATTGTAGCTCTAACAGGTTCATAAGTTCTCTCGCCTAATATAAATGCCAAACCCGTATCCTGGTTGTAATTAATATCAGTGCCATTTGCAGTGATTTTAACTTTATAACTTTTTGGTGGCATAGCAGAAATATCCCTCTGCCTAATAAATTCTATAACAATAGCTTTATTATCCGGTGCCGTATAAGTGCGAATGACAATCGCATAAGGAGAAATGTTTTAAATTTTAAGTCCCATTTAGCATCCCAGTCTACTGCTGCATCATCCCCTTTGGGAGCATAGATTGCACCGTACACATGCTTGTGTCTTTCTATGATTTTAAATCCCGCATTAAGTGCCACTCTATACACTCCTGTAGCAGTTTGACATACGCCACCTCCCACATCAGGATAATAGTAATCCCCCAACCATACAACCCTATCACAAATCCCCTTTTGATTGTCCTTTTCCCTACTGCTTTATTAAAAGAAAATATTTCTCCAGGTTTTACTACAACACCATTCAAATATTCAAGGGCTTTAACTGCATTTTCCACGTTCTTTTCAAATTTCGGGTCAGCAGGTGAGTCAACTATCCCTTTGCTCATTATCCCTTCTTCCTTCACAAATGCAAAAGCAGAAGAATTCATGGCTAGCAAAGTGAGAACCATAACTAAAATTATTACTTTTTTCAACATGAATCCCTCCAAAGCAAATTCTCAATATTAACTAACAAAATAGAAGTTATATTCAATTTTTTGAGATTGACTCGTATGTTGAGTTTGTACTTTAAAAACAACATAAATATTAAAAATATTACGACATATTTTGATAAAAATAAAAGCAGTAACAATTTTATATTTAATGCTTCCTCTTCATGGTTTCTAAAATTTTTTAAAAAGGTTTTTTCCAATAATGCTCTTAAATTAGTACCCTATATTTGCAATTTTTCTCTGAAGCCAACTTTTTCATCTTTTCTCTTTAATTCTTTCTCTCTCATATCAAAATTTCTCCTATAAGAGTACCCACATACGATCAAAACTATCTTGGTTTAGAATAGAGGCCAAGGTACAAAGTATCGCAGGATATTCACATTCACGAAAATTTACTCTTTTACCCAGATGCCAAAATCCTGCATCACTTTGAATGTTTCTTCTTCTATAAGAATTGAACCTGGGGACCAACATAAACCATAAGTACTCAATTCTCTACCAGCACCTTTGTTACTCCAATCTCTGCCTACAACGGGTTCTATGCTCCCTTTTATCTTTAGATCAGAAGTGTATTTAACATGAGACCATATAGGGATATCTTTTTCAATCTCCAAGTAAATTTCATTCTCTCTTCCTTCCCATCTTCCCCAAAAACCTAATTTACTTAAGTCGCTATCTTCCTCCTTTTTAGGTTTTCCCTCTCTTTTTAGCAGTCCAAATCCATATCTTCTTTCACCACCAACCTGTAAAGTATCTATTAGCTCAGAAAACTTTACTTGCCTTTTGCCGTACACAATAGAAAAATCATTTTCTTCAAAACCAACAACGGATAATTCATTATCCGAAATTTCCGATACCCACAGTAAGCCTCTCAGGAAAATAGGTTCTCCTTCATCCATAGTATAAGGGCTGATGAATTCAACTTCATGTAGCATTCCTTCTTCTGCTGTGAAAGAATATGCTTCAATGGAAGTAGATGCCAAGGAACTTATGTACCTTTTTTCAAATTCGTTTTGTGATATTCCCTTTTCTTCCGAATTACCAAATTTCAAGCCATCATCTGTATACTTTGGAGTAAAGACTATATTTTTATCTCTATCATATAAATAAAAATAACCAAACCTCATAGCTGCTTTTAAAAACTCCCCAACTTTTTCATAATCTGCCAAAGCTAATCCACGCGTAAGTTTAGCTGTCAAAGCACCCCAAAAGGCTTTTGCAGTAACATACTCTCTTGTCCTGAAAAGATGCATCACCTTATGAAAACCTAAATGCAAAGGGGATTTGAGTCTAAAGGTTAATGAATAAAGATGCCAGCTCATTTATTCCTCACCCGCTTTTTTCATCGCTTTCGCATGAAATCTGGCATAGATCAGCGATTTCTCAAGCACCTGAACAGCAAGCATTAAATCATACAGTCTTGATGCAAGTCCGTCTTTCTTCCTTACTTCTTCAAGAATATCTCCATTACTAATAAGCTGTAGTTTATCCTTCAACACTTCCTTCGCCAACCTTTTTATTTCCTCTGCACCGTGCTTCTCATCATTCCCTCTTGACTCACAAAATAATATAAATGCATACAATCCCTGTTCTTGTAGAACACCCAATGCTTTAGTAATAAGTGTTTCGGCAGTTTTAGGATTACCAAGTCTTTGACTAACCTGTTCTGCAAATTTATATCCATATTCTGCACAGAGTTGGTCTAAGCTCTCCATTTTAACAGTCCCCCTTTTGGAGATTAAGCACTTTAAGTCTTCCCATTCCTCTTGTTCCCATTCCGCCAATTCCAAGGGTTTCAAAAAGTTTTAACCCCTTTTCTACCTGAGCCTTTACCCATTGAATCCCTACATCGCCGTCCCCTTCCGTTTTCAGTTCCTGACCGCCAATATTGAAATACTTGCCAGAGTTGTAAACTACATCAAATCTGAAAACTGTTCCTCTTGGTATTGCCTCATAGGTAAAAAGAGCACCTTCTTCTGCTGTTCCTGTAGCAGGATCTATGCTTACAGAAGTTCTAACTTCAAGGTTGCTATTCACAATGAATGAAAAAACCTTGTCAGAAACAAGCACTGCTCTTTGTTTAATCTTTTCAGGTATTGGAAGGGAATCTATGTTTCCTCTGCCCTGTCCTTTATTCAACATTAGCCAGCCAAAATTTAATCTTTGTTCATTTTGAAGTTGTTGTCCTAAAGGATAAAATCCCTCATCCTGAACCTGAAAATCAGTCTCTAATCTCAAACCCTCCCGTGCTAAAGGAGAAGTTACCCACACGGGACCTACTATTGACGCAACTGGGAAAAATAGAATGTGAGCATCAAAAAATTGAGCTAAACCCTGCATACTAGATCCTGTTCCCCTTGAAAAACCATAAGGGACGCAGACAGGACAAGCGGGATTCACTTTCCCACAATGTTTTTCTCCGCCTTCTCCACCTCTTCCAGCACAGGAGTATTCTTTACCCTCGCTATCTTTCCATCTGTACCTCTCTGTCTTCATAGCCGTATATGCTCTAGCAGATCCACTCAAACTTGTGCCTGGTATTTTGGGGATGTTTGTTCCTGGTTCCCTGATTATCGGCAGATCTACCCTTTCGAGCCTTGCCCCACCAGCCCCCACATGTATGGGGTCAAGGGCTATTGCATAATATGTTTTTACCTCATACAAATTTTCACACATTTTTTTCCCTCCTTTATTGGCTTTACCTTCCTGATTTGAAGATTCCAATGAAGACATAAGTCTAATAAGCCATCTTTTGTTGCCTGCAAAAAATCGTCAAACAATTCTTCAGCTTTTTCACCGCTTTGCGGATAGATTTTTAGAATATTGACTAAATCAGATTTCACAAATCTCTCGAACTCATCTTTTCCATAATCTCGTCTTTTCCTCACATCTTCCCAGAAAGCATAGATTTGAGACATATTCCAGTTTTGAGTTATATTCTGAGTCTTTGAAGATAATCTTTTTTCTATTTCTTCCCAGAGTTCTTGAAGTCGTGTTATATCGTGAAGAAGTCTCAAATCATCGCCAACATTAAACCTATTAGCAGCATTTTCAAGGTAAAGTAACTTGAAGTAGGATGGTTCAATTTCTATTACATCTCCTGGTCTAATTTCTTTAATATGCACAACAAAATTACCATTCCCAGTATAGTCGAAAGAAAAAGTTCTACCAGGATTGCTACCCTTAAATCTAACATAAGGATGCCAGAGGTCTTCCTGTTCGGGATCACCGGTAGAGTAAGAGACTTTCCATTTGAATGGGCTAGAAGCGTAGGTCTCTGCTTTAATCTTCAATTCTATGCTCTTTTCATCTTTATTCTCTCTAATCTTAATCACTTCGGCATCCACAGTTTGAGTTTTTTGATTAAAAGCTTCTAAAAGTCTTCTTCCCGCATCCATCACAACATAGAGAGGCGTTCTTCTGTGAAAGGCTATGATACCAAGGTGGAAAGGTAATCTATCCCTCACCTTTGAAAATTGTATCTCATATTCATTTAAAATCTGCTCAGCAATATCAAGGGCTTCATAAGCAGGTACAAGCACCATGAATTGGTCAGGAAAATCATAGATTTTTACAAAAGGCAAGTATTCTTGGTACTTCTCGTCAGCCGGTTTTGCTTCAGTTATTTTGAAAGCTTGTCCATTCTTTTCGTTTTTCCAGGTTTTATCTCTTTCAGTTTTTACTTTCATTCCTCTTTCATTTAGATTCTTTGATATACTGTCAACGGAGTTCCCAAATTTTTTCAGAATCTCAAGGTTTATCGTGCTTACAAAAATTCCGTTTTGTCTGTCAATGCAGACAGGGCTGAACTTTACACCATCAACATCTATATCACATGTTGAGCCTTCTGGAATGTCTGGATTTGGTTCTATTTTGAACTGGATGCGCTGTCTTCTTGGTTCTGAATCCCAATCATATTTCTTTAAGATCTTTTTAAAAATTGTCTCATTGATAAATTCCTGTGTTGTCTTCCAGATACGGAAAATACGGGCGAGAGACGGATGTTTTCTAAATAACAACCTAACAAGATGTTTTGCTTTTTCAGAATTGTTTGTCAGTGTTAGCGCTTTTCCAGTAGCATCTCTTTCGGCTATAGGATTCCACATGTGTTTATTCGCATCAAATTTATCTGGATGGTATTTTGTTATGATGCGATTGGGATTTTTGGGGTCTTTTATTTTTTCTGCAACCTCTTCGTCTTCTATGAATATAAGTTTATCTATAATTTCTAAGGTTTTCTCCACAAGTTTAACATTATTAGAAAATAAATCTCTAAAAAAAGTCTCTAAGTCGTCCGTTGTTTGAATTTTCATATTTTTTTCTAAAAAGTTTCTATTTCCCTTAGATAAGGAATCTCTCCATTCATCAAAAGTTTGGGAAACAAAAGTATCGATAAACTCCCCGGAAAGCCATTTTCTCAGGTCAAACTGTCCAACTATCAATGCAATGCGATCATTCTTGTCCGCTACCTCATCCAACCACATGGTTTCTCTTAGAGCTTTTTCTTCATTCAGCCAAGTTTTAGCCCGTTTCACGTATCTATCCTTGCACTTTTCACATCTGTCTTCTTCCTCTGGCTTAAGCCTGATTCTACAAACAGGGCAGATATCTTCCCCACCAGCGTTTTGAGATTCTTCAAATTCTTTTTTTAGATTCTCCGTATCACCAATATGGGGATAAGAAATTCTCTTTAAAGATTTTTCTATCTCACTTGCCAAAATAACTATACTTCTGCTGCTATCAGAAATTTCTATCTGCAAACTGAAATCAAGCCTGTTTAAGCCTTTTAATTTCTCGATTATTTCTGATTTTAACTTGCCTATATCGTCAACATCAGGACATGAGAAATAGATACCCGTGGAATCCCTATATATTTCATTTCCCAAAGGATGCTCAAACTCTATGACTTCCTTAATTTTGTGGTATGTTTCTTCTAATTCCTTTTTATAGCCAAGAATGTCCCCCACCTTTAAACCCTTTGATAAAAGTCCAAGAACATCTACGTTTATCCTTAAAATTCTCCACTTCGATTTTCCTTTTGGCTCGTACCATCCATCAATAACCATTTTGGCAAAATTAGATTTCACAAGAGACGCAATGGTATGTGCGTAATCGTAAAGAGAGACTTCGTTAATAGGTCTTCTCGTTTCGCCTATGGTTTTGGGATAATATTCTTTTACTTTAGAAGTAAACACAAGATAATTTTCAAAAGATACAACTCCACTTTGCTTTATATTTTCAAGAATCTCTTTAACCGTTTTGAAGAATTCTTTTTTGATTTCTTTCACTTGAACATTGTCCACTTTATTCAAATTTCTAGAACCTATCAATTCTATTACCTTTTCGCATCCAAAAGCTGTGGCCCTGAAAGTATAAGCTTTTTTCTGCTTCCCTGATTCTCCTCTCCCTGCCAACCCCTTATCTATCCCAGATATAATGCCATGAGCATCGGCAAGAATTCTACAAAGACCCTTTGGATCATTTCCCCATGTATGTTTTTCAATAAAGTCACAGAAATTTTTTATTCTATTACTTGATAATTCTCCAGCATTACCTAAATTTTTGAAATCGTTTATAAGTTTCTCCCAACTATCATCATTTAACAACTCGACAAGCCCCGTATCTTCAAAGAAAGCTTGATTCTTACATACCTTCTGATAGCTAAAGCTTTTCTCCGCATCTTCAGTATCATCTGCATTGGCACGTATAAAATCCTCTGAAAATCTTCCGATTAAATGTAAATAAGCCCCTATCTCGGCAAGGAGAATTGGTGTTCTGTTTTCTTTAAGCTTATCAAGCATGCTATCCACTTTCACCCCTCCAAGTTTTCACCACTTCCTCAAGCTCTTTAAAATTACCGAACTTTTGAGCATTATAAAATCCTCTTATCTCAACTCTGCTTTCCTCCTTATTCCAACCATCTTTAATCACTCCAAAGCCCAAGGATTTCTTTGCTGAAAACCCATAGGTCAGCATCATTTCCCGAACTCCAGCTATAATATCTTTTAAATCCTCAATAACCCTTTTCTTAAACTCATCTTCAGATAAGTCAAACCAGTAATAGTAAAAAGGAACGTAAACAAGTCTGAAAACGCCCTTCGCACTAGCTGGCACAGCCTCAAAATAAATAGGATTTCTACCAGTCTTGGTTTTTCTGTCGTGTGGGTTTATGACCATCATGTCTATTTTATCCCAGAAGGTTGGATAGAAATAAAGCATACCTTCAAGGTGCACATCTTCTGCTTTTTCCCTTCCAAAGAATTCCTTAAATTTCCCTTCTCTAAATTTCCCTCTATAAAGTAACTTTGCATCAGGGCAAAGGTTGTCCAAATGACTTGTCCATCCTGTTGGCTTTTCCTCCCACCCTTTTTCTGTTCCAAATAAAAGAGTATGTTGAAATCGTGCTTCTGCAAATTCATTTGGCTGATTTACTTTTGGTTCAAGAAATATCTTCATCATGGCCCATCTTAAATTCCCTTTCCATGCCATTGCTGATGTGAAAGGAACACCAAAAACTTTGTCCTTCCTCACGGGGATATCAATAATGTAAAGTGGAATATCATCCTGCGATAAAAAAGGTTCTTTTAAAGTAATTGAAAATTCAAGAATCCAGCTCCCTTTTGGGAGTGCATTTAAGTCTACTGAGGAGTTTATGCCCAACAAACCAAGCTCAGATAACCTACAAGCAATATAGTCGTTATAATTTCCGTTTGAGTGAACAAGAGCCTTTAAGCCCATTGGGTAATCCGTTTCCCCAACTTTAGCATAAACATCAGGATCAATTTTATCAGGTCTGCCTTGTCTATCTGGAAACTTCCCCTTGACTCCATAGGCCGTGTCTAAAAGCAGTATTCTTGGTAATACATTCCTAATTTCTTTGTATTTGCCGGAACCGCTTGTGAGGTCATCCACATCATCCTTACTTTCAATTCTGAAACTTGCATAAAAATCATAAATCATTTTTATCCTCCTTCACCTTTTAAAAGGCTTTGAAGATAATTCTTTATGTTATTTTCATTAGGTTTTACTGTATCCCTTAAAGAATCAAACTCTCTCCAGACTTTTAGCTCATGATTTTTTGTTTGATTACCTAAGAGGTTATTCCAAGGAATTGATATGGAACCACTATCGGTTGATGTTTGTTTAATATCATTACCAGTTAATGATTGTTTAAAATTGTCCAGAAAACTATCTCTATCAAATTCTGCAGGTAAGTCGTTCTTTGGAATCCATCCCCAGATTTTGAATTCCCAAAGGTTCTCACCCACCCTATAAGCACAGGAGATATTGATTTTCGAGGCTATCTTTTCAAAAGTTTCTTCTTTTTTAATAGATTTTCTACAATTTGGACACCAGAAATTTTGGGGATTGTCCCTATCCTTTTGTACTTTCCCATAACAACTATGGCAAACTCTATTTGTTGTTCCAAACAAGAAGTTTTCTATTCCTTTATCTTGATTTTTATTATTGTTTTCCCATAATTCTCTTCCATTTCCATATCTCAGCCAGTTTTTAATTGCCGGAGCAATAGGAACAGAACCTGAGCTTATCCATTCAATCATTCTCTGGTCATTTGCACAGGCACCAAGCCCATCTACACTTTTCCACCAATTATCATTGGTTACTTTAAACTGAACTTTAGCAAAAAACATCTCTTTAAGATTAGGAAGTCCATTATCATTTTCATGTCTTAGTATTATCCCTAATTTAGAGGGCCTTTCTTCTGTGATTTTCTCAACTGCATCTGTGAATTCGTTAAAATTAATCTCTGGAAAATTTTCTATTTCTACAACTCCATATCCATGCTGAATTTTAGCTCCTATTCCTCCCCATTTTGATGCAATAATCAAAGGAGTTAAGATTAGACTTTTGTCAAAGTCTTTATCTAAGGCTATTATATTCATTTTCATTTCGCCTTTAATCCCGCTCCCAAGATACCAACCCCTGTTCCTTCCGGATGGTTTGATGTTTATTGAACTTCCCCCAAATACCTTCTCACCTCCATCCACGATCAATTTAAACATCCTCCTCATTCCTGTAGCACCAAAGACAATACATACAGGACAGTAATATTTTTCCCCTCTGTCTTTGCCTTCCCTAGGGCATCTCCCATAACCTGTTGGATCACAAGCATATTTGTCCAGTCCTCTTATTATTGCTTCAAACCACCATCTGATAGAGCCCATAATATTCGTAGATTGAAGTATATCGCTTTTCGTATCAATGTTTCCTGTCCAAATAGGAGTTTTAACCCTCAAGTTAAACATTTTTATTACCTCCAGCTAATTGAATTGCAAGTCAAATTAAAACCCTAAATTTGTTTTCCTTAATCTTTTCTTTATACTTCTTAAGTTAATTTTTGAAACAACTAAAAACCATTTCACCAACCCCATGGCCAAAATCCTCTAGTTCAATTTCCTTTTACTGTAGTGCTATTTTAATAACATCAACTGAGAAAGTTTTACCGGAATCATTTTTCCCATTATTACAGTGGGGGCGTCTTCATTAGTATTTCTAAATTATTTTGCAAGCATCAAAATTATTGAACTTTATTTTTCGAATATATTTACTCCCTCCAACATTGGTAGTAAAGCTGTTTCTTCTTAATTTCTCAAGTTTCCTATATTGTTTTGTTCATATATACTTTGGTTCCTTAATTTACTTATCTGCCCTGTTTCTACTTTCATCTTCATTTTACCATTTTATTTCCTGAAAAATCAATATAAATCTTGTGAAAATTTCGATATATTTCGACAAAAATAAAAACAAGAGATAACCCTCCTGCTTTTTCCAAAAATAGTCTTATTCTAACCTCCTACAAATATTCTCTCTTTTTCTCTTTCAACTCCTTCAATATCTCTTTCACATTCTGTGCCTTATCTTTTGAACAAATTAAAAGTGCATCTTCGGTGTCAACAATTATTACATCTTCTATACCCAATGTCGCAATGAGCCTTTCGTTACCGGTTATTATGCATTTCTTTGTATCTACACTTACTACATTGCCTTTTATGACATTGCCATTATCATCTTTTTCATAAAGCCTTTCAATAGATGTCCAGCTTCCTACATCGTCCCAACCAAAATCTCCTGGTACCACATATGCATTTTTTGCTTTTTCCATTACGCCATAATCTATTGATATGCTTTCAAGTTTTGAGTATTCATCGTATAACACTTTTTCTACATCATCCGCATCAAAATTTTTCCTTATATTCTCCAATGCTTTATATAACTCAGGCATGTATTTTTGTATAGCGTTTAATATTGATGATGTCTTCCATATAAACATGCCACTATTCCAAAGATAATCTCCGCTTTCTACATATTTTACTGCGGTATCATAATCAGGCTTTTCTACAAATCTTTCTACTTTATGTACAGGATTTTTATTTATTATTTCTCTCGTTACTTTCCTGAATTTTATATAACCATATCCTGTCTCAGGACGTGTAGGTTTAACACCTATTGTCACAAGATTATCTCCTGATTCTGCCTTCTCTATTGCTGTTTTTAATACTTCAATATATGCTTCCTCGTCTTTTATGACATGGTCAGAAGGAACAACAACCATTATAGAATCTTTATCAAGCCTTTCTGTATGAAGTGCTGCAAGGCCTAGAAGCAGCTAATTTTGCACCCTTCTCCCTACTCCACGGCACTTTTTCAACGCTCCCTTCCCATAAACCATGATCAATTGACTTGAGTCTGTTTACATAATCACCATCGTACCCTAATAAACATAATATTGTTAATTCTAAATACCATAACCCTAATTCATGGGCTTTCCACCTATCTTCAAAAGATAAAGCTTTGACTTTTTCTTTTTTTACCGGATGAACAATACTATTTCTAATCTCCGTAAACAAATGCGGTCCATCTTCATATCCAGAACTGGTACTAAAAGGTATCTCAGACGGTATTCCAAAATAATGCAATAATAAGCGAAATTTATCCGATTCACGTAACTTGTCATATTTACTTTTTGATATTATAAATTCTTCTTGAGTAAATCTTACCCATGATATTAATTCCAGAGCAGTACTAACCCATATAAACGCTTCTTCCATCAAATCAGCTTCTAAACTATCTATATACCATTCTAATGCCATTATTAAAGGCTCTTCCCATAGAGGATCTTTTAGTTTATCCACAAATAAAGGAAATATTTTCTCCAGCATCTCTGGATGTTGTTTTGAAAACCAAGTAATTTTTCCTTTTTCCCAATTTGAGACCCTACAACCCTGGATTTTTTCCCATATACATGAGCTATTTTTGAAGCCCAATATAACATCTAAACCTACATATCTACCCCTGGCAAATGAAAGTAACCAGAACAATGCATCAAACAAAAAATCAACATCCTGTGGCTTGAATAGCTGTTTATCAGTACGTTCAATCACCCCTACATGGGTTATCTCATACAAGCCTGTATTTCTTAGCCAATTGAATATAGATTTATGATCTGGTCTTTTATCAATAGTTATTTTCCATATATCATAATTTAAGACTATTCTGCCCAGATAAAACCTATTTTCATCTCTGATACTTCTGCCCAATGTATCATCAAAATTCAATATATAAAAATATAGTCTATCAACTTCTTGCTTAGGTTTTTCAATGGTTTTTGTAATTATGCCACTTAATGACGAGCCACTATTGGATGAAAATTTGAAGTTTGTTATTAAAACTTTAGCAGGATCGAAATCCGGTAAATACAAGTACAACTCTTGTGAATTCAAAACTAGATCAAATTCACCTTTTACAACATTTCCTTTAAAATGCATTTTAGGCCTAGGTAATAACGATAGATAAACACTTCCATTATTTAATGTATATAATGTATTTTTATCCTTGTCTTTTATCTCTAAATCACCATTATAAATTATAAACTTTTTTCCTTTCAATGATGGTAAATGCTTACCCAGATATTCATCAATTCCTTTTGTTAGATCATCATTCATAATTTATAATCCCCCAAAAATCTATTTCAAGTACACCTATTGTAACAAGATTGTCTCCTGCTTTTGCTTTTTCTATTTTCGTTTTTAATATTTTAATATCTGCTTTTTTCCGTTTTTGACATCTTCAATCTACTTTTTAGGAATAACTTCTAGCCTTTATTCTTTAAGTTTGATTATTTTAATCAATAAGTTAGGATTGTTCTCTTTTTGTAGAATTAAAGTTTATTATAGCATTTTCTAATAATTCAATATCATTTATTTTCATTGCATCTAACAACTTACTTGTTATACTTCTTGATTTTTGACTAATCCATTCATTCGCTTTATATAGACAGTTTACAAAATCACTATAGTTAAGGCCATGTTCTTCAAAAACAACATATTTCCTAATTAATCGAGAGAATTTATCAAATGCTTCTGGATCTTTAATTCTTAAATTATAAACATCAAGTTGCATTCTTTCATATTCTTCTAGACTTATATATTCTGGCTCTCTTTCTCTTTCACTCAGTATTCTATATAAATTTCTATAATTTAATGAATAACCAGAAAGTTTAAATCTATCATCCTCATATTTTTTTGTTACAGCTAAAACATCTTCAAAAAATTCTGGATATTCTATCCAAAAAGAATATATATTCTTTATCACATTTTGAAAATTAAACTTATTCCTTATATTCATTTGTCACCGTAACTCCATTCTCAGCATATTTCATTTTGTAATACTCAATTGTCTCTTTTAATCCCTCTTCTAAACTATACTCCGGTTTCCATCCAAGCACATCCAATGCTTTTTTATTATCAAGATAACTATGCATTATATCCCCTTTGCGAGGCTCTGTATAAATAGGCTTCAAAGAGGTATTCATGATTTTATTCATCATTTCAACAAGCTCATTTATACTTGTAGGCTTACCTGTGCTTATATTTACAACCTCATTATCTCCTCTCTCCAGTGCTAGAAGATTGGCTTTTGCCACATCTTTTACATAAACAAAATCACGCGTTTGGTTTCCATCTCCAAAAATAACAGGTCTTTCTCCTTTAAGCATTTTATCTATAAAAATAGATATTACCCCACCTTCTCCTTTTGGGTCCTGTCTTATTCCATATACATTTGCATAACGTAAAATTGTATATTTCAATCCATACAATTGCCTGTATACCTCAAAATAATGCTCTGGTGTGTGCTTTGATATGCCATAGTAAGATATGGGGTTTATTCTATGTCCTTCATCAATGGGAAGATACTCAGGATTTCCATATACTGCCGCTGATGAAGCGTATATAATCTTTTTAACACCACTTTTTCTGCAGCATTCCAGTAAATTTACTGTCCCCAGTACATTTACTTTCGCATCAAATACAGGATTATCAATTGATTTCTGTACATCTATTTGAGCTGCCTGATGTATCACATAATCAGGTTTTTCTTTTTCAAATATTCCACATAAGTCGTCATCTGTGATGTCTTTTTTATAAAAAATGGCCTTTTTATTTATAAATTCTTCTTTTCCTGTTGAAAGATTATCCACTATTACGACTTCATATCCATTTTCAATAAACAAATCTGCTATGTTTGAACCTATAAAACCTGCACCACCTGTAACTAAAACTTTCATTACATGTATCTCCTCACTTATCTATTTTCGTAATTCCTAACTCACTGTAGACATTATAATTCAAAGATTTCAATAATTCTTCTAATTCCATCTCTCTTTTCACACCAGAAGATGCTTCTTTTATGAATATGGTTTTTAGGGTCAATAATATTATCTTAATATCAAGCCACAAAGAATAATTTGTGATATATATAAGGTCCAATCTCAACTTATCATCAACATCTGTCGTATACTTTCCAAATACTTGTGCAAGACCTGTTATCCCTGCCTTTACATTATGCCTGTACTTGTATGAAGGATATTGTTTTTCAAATTGTTCTACAAAATATGGCCTTTCAGGTCTGGGGCCTACAAAGCTCATATCGCCCTTCAAAACATTAAATAATTGGGGCAGTTCATCAAGCCTAGTTGCCCTTAATATCTTACCCACTTTTGTAATCCTTGGATCATCCTCTGTAGCCAAAACAGGTCCTGTCATTTTTTCAGCATCTTTGACCATTGTCCTAAATTTATATACATTAAACTTCTTGCCTTTCTCTGTTACTCTTAACTGCTTATAAATCACTGGACCGGGTGAAGTCGCTTTAATCAACATAGCAATTATTACCATTAGAGGCAAAGTAACTACTATACCAATAAATGAAAAAACTATATCGAAAAGCCTTTTAATTAACTTATCTTCACTAGTCAATGAAGGATAATTCACACTTATAGCAGGAACATCATCAAATTGCACAAATTGAGATCTCACTAAAAGGATATCTCTTAAATTTGGAACGATGAAAAGATGTTTTTTAAATTTCATTGAATCGTAAAAGAGAGTGGTCTTAAGGTCCTCACTAACTCCACTACATATGTATATCGCATCTATCTCATTAATGTGATTAATAATCTCATCATACCTTTGAGGACTTATTATGTACCTTATATCAAACCAACCTCTGGAACTTGAAATTAATTTCTTTGCCAATTTTTCTGCTACTTCTTTTTCTCCTACAATCATTACCTTTTTCACACCATGCACATATCTTCTTACATTTTGTACTAAATATCTCCACAGGGACAACAATACAAGCTGAATTCCAAAAGCTATAAAAAATATGCTCCGTGGAAATGCAAACTGTCTTATAAAAAATGTTGAAGCTACTGTTACAACCTGCAGCAGCAGTAAGGAAAGAATTAAAGAAAACACTATATCTCCATAGCTTTTCCGTGAGATAGTATACAAACCATAAATATGAAATAAAATAATAGCAGACAATGTGATCACAGGAATTAACTCATAATATGGCTCAAGGTTTGCAATTGGCGGATTTGTTCCAAATTTGATAGTATACGCAAGTATAAATCCTGTATGAATTAATAATAAATCTACAATGAAAACAATAAATTTGCTTAATTTAAAGAATTTATGAAAATGGGTATGCATTAGAGACACCACCTATTAAAATAATTTGTCACTTGGGTAGAATTATCGTTGTAGATTTAAAGCTTTTTGGGTACGTGCATTTATCTTATAATTTTTAAACAAACGGTTTATATCATCTTTGCTTTTGACATAACTTTTCATTATTTCACTATAATCGATAAAATTATTTACCCTATTAATATTAAATCTACAGAACAATAATATCTTCAAATACAGAAAAGTTCTATATTTATCATCAATAGTCTTTTTAAAATTCAGTCTCATAAAAAGTTTTTCATAAGATGAATATAACACGAGAAAATATATGTATGGAATAAATATCATTGAAAGAGTTATTGGTAAAATAAAATCTTTTATAAGTTCCAAAAGAACAATATTTTTTATATCACTTAAAAATCTGTTTAATGAACTAAATATTAAAAACAAACCAACACCTGCAGTCGTGTGTCTCAACAGATTAGCTGTTACTTCGTACTCTTTATTTTCATACTCTACCTTGTGTTCAGCAATTCCTACCATAAGAGATAAAAAAACAAACAAAGAAATTAAAATAATTTCACAGATTAATGAAAAGTTGTATGAATCCACAATAAATCCCACCAGAACACCTATGCTGAGATTATTTTTTGCCATCTCTTTAAAGTATTTCATATCTTTAGCTTCGTTTATCGATTTTATAGTAGAAGGAATAGCAGTAACTATATACCATATAATAGTATCTTTTAATAATTTAAACTCCCAGAGTCCAATTTTAAACAATATAAAAACTGTTAATGATACATATAAAACCATACTTATATGCCAACCAATCAATTTTCTGTCAAAAAATGCTTTGAGGAGATCCCATAACGAGTGCCTAGTATCTTTTTTATAGATCACTAAAACCAATAATATGAGTAGCCAAAAGCCAATTGCTAACTCCCTATTGCTAAAATTTTCTAGCATTTTACTTTACTCCTCGTAAAAATTATAACATTTTGCTAGATTTTTGCCCAATGACTTCTTGATACACTTCCATAGTCTGTTTGGCCATACGTTCAAAAGTAAAAAATTCTTCGTATCTTTTTCGCCCCGCTAATCCAAACTTAATACGCTTATGAGAATCTAATAGTAGTTCCTTCAAACGTTTTTTCAGTTCCTCTTTGTCTCTCCTTGGAATAATGTATCCTGTTACTCCATCAATAACCGCCTCTTTTACTCCTCCTACCTCAGAAGCTATAACTGGAAGTCCTGCCCGCATTGCTTCTAAAATAGAACGTGGGAATCCTTCCCATTTTGATGTTAGAATAAAAATCTGTGCTTTTGCCAATCTAGAAGGTACATCATCACAAGCACCAGAAAATTGAACTTTATCTGAAATTCCTAACTTTTCGGCTCTCTCTCTAACTATTTCCATCAATGGCCCATCACCTACTAATTCTAATGTCCAGGGTAAATCTTTCAGTTCCTCAAGAGTTTCTAACAATAAAATATGATCTTTTTGTTCTTCAAAGCGAGCTACCATAATTAAATGTACTGGTTCAACTTCAGGTTTAGCAAAAAGAGTACTATCAATATCAGGCATCCCGTTATAAATTGTGACAATTTTGCTTGGATGGGCAATTTTGTACCTTATAGCAAGTTCACGATCATAGTTAGAAACTGTAATGATTTTATCTTCGAGTGAACCTACTAACTTTTCCGCCCATCTGTAAACCACCTGTTTTCTTTTGGGAACTCCTTCCGTAAAAGCCCAACCATGGGCTGTAAAAACTACAGGTATTTTCAACCACTTTGCAGCCAATCGGCCTAACCATCCAGCTTTTGATGAATGCAAAGAGATAATATCAGGTTTTATTTCACGTAAAACATCGATAATCTCTTTTAATGCAAGCAAATCCTTAAATGGATTAATAGGACGAACTAAATGTCTTAGAGCAATATACGGTATATCTAACTCTTTTAATTTCTCAGTAAAAGACCCTGTTCCTCCCACTAATACTATTACTTCATGACCCTGTTTTTTTAAAAAATAAGCCAAATCTTTCACATGGACCTGAGCACCACCAATAGCATCAGCACGTGTAATTATATAGGCTATTTTCATTTCTTTGCCTCCTTGCACAAAAAACCTTATACTGATACCATTTAATACCTTCTCTTACCTTTACAAATAACACGTAAAGTACATAATCGTGATTAACTTACAAAAATAATTTTCTTCATGAATCCTCTAATAGAATCCCAATTCTTCTTTTACTATCTCAGCTATACGCTTTACAAATTGAGGTGCATAATCTGGCATAAAACTATGAATTCGCCGAGCTATGTATCGAGCAATAAGCCCTTTTGCTTGGTTTTTCGATACTGGTTTGATTATATTATGCGCTTCCTCTTCTATTTTTTCATAAGTTGGAGTTCGTTCCGTTCTAGTGTTTTCATAGTCTTGTTTTACAGCTGTTTCAAATTCTTTACCCAGAATTACGATTGGTGTTGCAGGCTCATTTTCGCTTGTTACAACATCCCACGCTTTTCCATGTAAAATTTGTTCCAATTGCAAACCAAAACAACTTGCTAAGTTTTTATTAGACTTTCTTTTTTGATTATCACTACCTTTTGCATCCACACCGTCATCGTCGTTGTCAAAAACCACTAACATCGGAATTTTAAACTTACCAAACAAACGCCAATATTTGGGAATCTGATTTTTGCCCTGCACTGCAATAACTGACACACCTTTTTGGTCGCAATTCAAGCCCACCGCAGCTAAGTACTCTGGTAAAGCTAATTCTTCAGTTTCACCTTCCACAAGGATGAGAAATCTAGCAAAAAAAGCTTCGTTTAGCCGGTAATTTGAAGTACTCTTATAATATTCAGTAATATTTTCGATAGTAGCTTTTCCTTCTGGTACACCTGTTCTGTAACAATGTTCTACAAGCTCAGCTTTTGAAACCAAAGTTAAAGTTGTATGCTGACAACCTTTATTTTCTGGGTCATCAACTTTTCGCACTAGACCGATCGAATCAAAAAATTCCGTATCAACGAAATTATTCGAATGTGTAGAAATAATAACCTGGAGTCCAGTGCTAACAATCTCACGTAAAATGCGAAATAAATTCCGTTGTGCCTGAGGGTGTAAATAAATT
The DNA here is from genome assembly GCF_018588165.1 of Thermoanaerobacter sp. CM-CNRG TB177. NCBI lineage: Bacteria > Bacillati > Bacillota > Clostridia > Thermoanaerobacterales > Thermoanaerobacteraceae > Thermoanaerobacter > Thermoanaerobacter sp. CM-CNRG TB177. The sequence continues at coordinate 10,600 of NZ_JAFCAC010000060.1, read as the reverse complement.
TCAGGTTCTTCAAGAGCTAAAATACCTCTTATTTCTTCTCCATATTGTCTTAAATTAACAGCATAACTTCTAAGAAGAGCAAGAAGAATCAAATTTCGTGTACCTTCTCCTAATTCGTCTAAATCAATATCTCTCCTATTTTGATTAGGATCAGATGCTAGAATATGCATAGTTTTGAAATAATTACTGGGAGTAAACGGCTTAAAGTCTATTGACATTTTTAGTGGAACATCTGCTTGTAGTTCTTCAAAAAATTTACCAAAATCTTTTTTGAATTCTGAAAAACCAGGAACTTGGTCAAATAGATCAACAATTTCATTAAATCTTTCTTCAAGTTTATCTGAAAGATTGTAGGCCCTTTTATGAAATGTTTTGCGAATTTTCCCTAATAAACTCCAATCGTAAAAAGATATATGGCGATCAAATGCCCGATCAGCTCCTAGATAAGTAGAAGGAAAATCTTCTTTAATGTTTTGATCTCGAATAAGATTCCCTAAAACATCTCTATACTCAGGCCATCTTGAAGAAGAAGAAAATATAGCAGAAGAACCATTATCAAAAATAAGTTCTATTCTTATTTCCTTACTTTTGTCTCTCAAATAAAAATCATAATCCTGTAATCTCTCAGAACTAACCCAATCTTCTCCACAAATTAAATTAATAGCCCGTATAATATTTGACTTTCCTGAATTATTGGGCCCTACAAGTACAAGTAAGTTACTTTCAGGAAACTCAAATTCTAAATGTTTGATTGAGCGGAAGTTTTTAATGACTACACGCTTTAATTTCATAACTACCCCTCTTTTTTACACACCTTTTAAAATCCCACAGAAAATTATATACTTCCAACTTTTAGCCCCTTACTTTTAAGTAGCTCTAAATATAAACTTTCCCACTGATCTACTACTCTTTCTAAATCATAATTTTCCTTTATATACCTCCGCCCATAATTCCCCATCTCTTTTCTGACATTTTCATCTAAGTCCATCATTTTTAACATAGTCTGAGCTAAAGCTTCAGAATTCTTTGGGGGAACAAGGAAACCAGATTTTCCATCTATAACAATTTCTCCATTCCCCCCAACATCTGTAGCTACTATAGGTAAACCTACAACTGAGGCTTCCAAAAGCACAAGAGGCATACCTTCCCAAGAAGAGGACATAACATATGCATCAGCAGCATTCATTAGAACAGGAATATCTTTACGCACTCCTAAAAAATAAACATGAGATATAATATTCAGGTCGTCTACTAAATGCTTGGCTTTTTCCATTAAAGAGCCTTGCCCTGCAATTAGAAGTACAGAATCATTTCTTTTTGAAACTACTTTAGCAAAAGCATTCAACATATTAGGATAATCTTTAGCCTCCTCAAATCTCCCTACAGCCAACCATACAAATTTGTCTTCAATCCCTAATTCCTTTCTTAAACGAATTCGTGCTTCTAAATCAGGTTTAAATATTTCAGTATCAATCCCATTAGGTATATGTATTACTTTATGCCGAGGCACTGCGCCTATTTGTACATACCTCTCCAATCCTGCACGGCTAACTTGGGTGGTTAAATCACATAACCAATCTGTAATACGATAGGCAATTTCCCTTTGCCTTCCACCTTCGATAATACTGTGAATTGTACAGATGAGTATGGGAGTTTTAACAAAAATTTTAGAAATTCGCCCTAAGAGATTAGCATGAACCATATGGCAGTGAAGAATTTGAGGTCTTTCACGTCGCAAAATCTTTACCAAGCGAAAGAGTCCTCTTGGATCCGGCACACCTCGTCGCATCTCCAAAGAATAAACATGTATTCCTGCTCTCTTAAGTTCTTCCACATAAGCCACAGGAGGGATCATGGAAATTACTTGCACATCCCAGCCTCGTTTCTTAAGACGAGTAGCTAAATGCACAAGCTGTGTCTCTGCACCACCGTAATTAAGTCCTGTAGTGAGAAAAGTAATTACCTTAGTTTTAAGCACAAAAACTCACTCCATTTGAAAAATAATTGTTAATTATAATTAAATTTTACTGTAAAAACTCCCCTTATTTTTTAATTTCAGTTTATAATAATTTGCAGATAAATTAGCTGCTATTACCCAAAATAAAATGTTTCCTAATTGAATCCCAACAAAAATATACGTTTCCCCTATTCCATGTAATGATATGGCAAGAAAAGCTGCTAACGCTATTTTTACAAACTTGTAATTATCATCTTCGTCTTGTTTAATATTCACTTTAAGTACTTCATTCCCATGTAGTACAATTAGCCTGATAAATGCTAATATTAAAATCAAACCAGGTAATCCAAGCTCCAATAACAAAGCAAGATAACTTCCGTCTAAAGGTTGTAACTTTAGTAGTTCTTTGTCAAACACATTCAATCCATATGGCATAAAAAAATTTCGCTTTGCCTTTTCAAACCACCATATAAAAGGAACAATGCGTCTTATTATACTATATTCGCTTAAACGGAAGTAGGGAAACATGTGATAAATACTAACAAATACGGTTCTTAACATACTGCTACCCAAATAAGCATCAATACCTATTAGCAACACTGTACCAATTGTTATGAATATTACAAAAAGTGAATATTTAATTTTAAAAGAATATGTCATTATATAAACAAAGATAATAAATAAACTCCAGCGAGAGCCAGTAATCAACAAATTAAATGACGCATAGCTAATAAAGAAAAATATTATAAATTTTTTTAAAATATTTTTTTTATTTGTCAAAAGTGCTGTTAAACTTATAATTGCTAACGCAGAAATGATGCCATGTGCATTTGGACCAGAAATACCTTCGTATCTTGTAACTCCTTTTATAACATCTAAAACATTTATGTTGCGATTAAAAAAATTAGACATAATCAGAAAAAATATACTTGACGTTGCTGTATATAACCATATCTGATATAAACCTTTTGAATTACGATAAAAGTATTTAAAAGAAATAAAATATAACAAAATTTGAAATAAGAGTGAGGAAAGCCTTATTGAAGACTTTATCAAAGACTAAGTATTTACAGGTATACGAATAAAATAAACAAATAAAATCCACACCAGAAAAAGGATTAAAATCTTGAGCTCTGGTACTAAGAATATGGATCTTAATTCTCTAAGAAAAACAAATAACAATACTAATAATATAGGAAAAACAAAGAAAATATTTGTATAAGTATGATTTTGATTAAATACGTTGTGAACCATTAGCGACAAAATAGAAGCAATAATGAAAAATCCCAATATATAACCTGTTATATCAAATCGCAATAACAAAGTTTTATCGAAATACTGCTGATTATGATTATTATAATTTTTAGATGAATTCCTCATTAGTTTTAGCACTCCTTATACTATATTACTCGCTTATAAGAATTTTCGCATACTCGTTCATAACGTATTCTAAAGAAAATAGTGTTAGATTAATTTTAGATAAATCTTTTTTCCTATCTTCTAATGTTTCTAAAATAGCTTTAGCCATTAAATTTGGATCTCCAACGGGTACTAATTTCCCATGTTTTCCACCATCCAATATTTCCGAAGGCCCACTCGGACAGTCTGTTGATACTACTGGCGTTCCTAAAGCCATCGCCTCCACAAGCACATTTCCAAATCCTTCCCATCGAGATGACAAAACAAACACAGTTGCATGTCTCATATATTTATAAGGATTATTTACAAATCCAGGTAAAGCAACATCCTGCTCTAATCTAAGTTCTTTAATTAAGGCTTCAAGTTTAGGCCTCTCTTCTCCTTCACCTAAAATCATAAGACGTGCTGGAATCTCTTTGCGTACTAAAGCAAAAGCACGAATGAGGGTAGAATAATCTTTTGCAGGAGTCAATCGACCTACGCTTAGTACTACAGGAGGCTCACTCGGGTCAAACCAAGGATGATCTAAAGGCTCATCAGCTTTAGCAAAAAGTTCAGGAGTTATTACTGGGTTGTATATTACATGGACTTTTTCTCGACGTAAATTGGTAAGCCGTATAAGGTCTTCGGCTACTCCTTTTGAAACAGCAACAACCGCATCTACCCCGGGGTAAAAGACACGCACCCATAAAGGAATAAGTCTGGCACGTATACTCGTTGCATTTGTACTAGCTTTACTGAGAGTGCTATGAACACTTACTACTACACGTGTTGGTACTTGGGAGAGTTTTTTAGCCCACAAGGCTACAATATTTGCGTGATCTAAAGCCGATAGTAAAGCCTCTGGTCTTTCTTGGCGTAAATAGCGAATAAGTCCAGGTAAACTATACAGAACTCGCCGGCTCTTGAGGTCAATCACTCGTATATTATCGGGAACCTGTGAAAGATAAGGTCCTTCTGCTTTAGCAAGAACTAAATCTACTTTATACCCTCTTTCAGCAAATCCTCTTGCCAAATTTAACATAACCCGTTCTGCTCCACCACCACGAAGGGATGGAATAAATAATGCTATTTTAAATTCTTTCAGTTTTGATTCATTATTTTTACTCTTATATGGTCCCATATAAACACCCCTAAACCCACTGGGAAAGATATAATCCACCATATTTTAAGCGACGATTCAAGAAACTGCTTAACAATTGACACCCGTGCATGCAACGCAAACCGTGTATAACTGACACAAAATCTAATCTTCTTATAAAAACTTACATCCCTTCGTTTTGAAACAAGCGCACACAAATCTTTAAAATATAACCATCGGGCTAATGCAGTTTTCATAGCAAAAGATAATCCTTTTGATGATAGACCATCGGGTAAATATTCTGTATAAGCAATTATTTCATTAAAATATCGCATTTTATACTTGTTTCCTATTTTATTCCATACAATTCCTTCTGGAACGAATTTACCTATATCCTCAGGAAACTTATACAATCTCAGCACATCAGTTCGAAAACACTCCATTTTGTCACCTTTTATTCCCCATTTGAGCCAGCGATCAAGCATATTAGAATCCCATACTTGTGTTGGGAAAACATCGCCTATTATTTCACCATTTGGAAAAGCAAGCAATCCACCTACACCCGCAAAATTATTGGCATCTTCTTCAGGAATTGTTTCCCATAAATAAAGCAAACGTTCTAATCCGTTAGGTCCAAGCCAATCATCTGAATCTACAATTAAAAACAAAAAACCTCTCGCCACCTCAACTCCTCTATTTATTGCAACGTGTTTTCCGCTATTAGGTTGCCATATGTAATTGATAGGGAACCATGCTTCTTTTTTCCATTTATCAACTAACTCTTTTGTACCATCCTCTGATCCATCATCTATTATTATCCATTCAAAATCGCGAAAAGTTTGTTTTTTCAAACTATTATATAATCTCTCAAGCACATAAGCTCGATTAAATGTCGGAGTAAATACAGTAAAGGTAAATTCAAAGTTAGATTTCATTTCCTTCATCCTTTTCAGAATTATTATTCTATTTCCAAAAAACTGATTAAATCCTTTTCTAGCTATTCTAAGACCTCTTTATCCACTCCACAAAATTATGTATCCCTTTCTTAAACTCTATCTTCGGCCTAAACCCTAAAAGCCTTTCTGCTTTCTCCATATCCGCCCAGGTCTGCGGCACGTCACCTGGCTGTAAAGGCAAAAACTCAAGATGAGCCCTTATCCCCAAAGCTTCTTCTAATGTTCTCACCATTTCTAATAAGCTAACGATTTGATTGTTACCAAGATTAATTACCTCATACAATGTGGCAGTATAATCCATAGCCCTACGTACACCTTCAATAATATCGTCTATATATGTATAATCCCTGCGGCTTGAACCGTCGCCGTATATGGGTATAGGCTTTCCTTCTAGCATCAATCGAGCAAATTTATGAATAGCTAGATCTGGCCTTTGTCTAGGCCCATATACTGTAAAAAATCTGAGTGCAATAAAGCGAATCCCATAAAGATGGCTGTATACATGGCCTAATAATTCACCACTCACTTTTGTAGAGGCATAAGGGCTAATTGGCTTTAACACACAGTCATCTTCTTTCCAAGGAACATTATGATTTATACCATAAACACTAGAGGAAGAAGCAAAAACGAACTGCTTTATTCCTCTATGCCGTGCAAATTCTAAAAGGTTTTGCGTTCCTCTAACATTTACTTCCTGATAGCCAATTGGATCTTGAATTGATGGGCGTACCCCCGCTTTTGCCGCTAAATGAACGATAACATCATAGTCATCAGTTAATTTTTCGTGAAGTGCTTCCATATCTCTTATATCTATTTCAAATAGCCGATACGTCTTATAATCAAAATGAGCAGAAATGTTTTTTCTTTTGATGGCAGGGTCATAAAATGGGTCAAAATTGTCCACTACAGTGACTTGCCATCCTTCTTTTAATAGCCTGTCCACCAAATGGCTTCCAATAAACCCTGCTCCTCCAGTAACTAAAGCATGTTTCATCTGCCCACCCCCATGTATATAAATCCTGCTCCTCTTGCTTCTTTGGGTGCATAAATATTTCTCCCATCAAGTAATATGGGGGTGCGCATCACATAAGCTAGGCGTTTTAAATCAATCTTACGATAAAGCTGCCATTCCGTTGCAACTACTACAGCATCTGCTCCTTCTGCTGCTAGGTATGGATCATCTACAAAGGTTATTTCTTGAAGTTCTTCAGTAGTAAAAGCTTTACGCGCATTTTCTATGGCAACAGGGTCATGTGCACGAATATGTGCTCCCCTTTCTATGAGTAATCTAATAATATCAATTGCCGGAGATTCTCTTACATCGTCAGTTCCTGGTTTAAAAGATAGACCTAAAATTGCAATTGTACGCCCTCGTACACCTTTTAACACTGACTGTAATTTTTCAACAGTGCGCTCCCTCTGAAGCTGATTGACTCTCCGTGCTGCTTCCACAATAGGCATCTCATAGTTGTATTCTCTGCCTACAGCAATTAGGGCAGCAGTGTCTTTTGGAAAACAGCTCCCTCCCCATCCTATACCTGCGTTTAAAAAACGGGCTCCAATACGCGTATCTAATCCGATGCCACGAGCAACTTCAGTAACATCAGCGCCCACTTTTTCACAAAGGCCAGCAATTTCATTGATAAAGCTTATCTTTAGCGCTAAAAAGGCATTAGCAGCGTATTTTATCATTTCAGCACTTACAGGATCAGTTGTGATAAGGGGTGGAAGGCTATAACCATCACGCTTAGGAATAGCTTGAGGTGGATCAAAAGTTTGTTCTAAAATTGGTCTGTACATTCTTCTGAGCATTTCAATAGCTTCTGGATCTTCTGATCCAATAACAATCCTGTCTGGATAAAAGCTATCATAAAGCGCCATTCCTTCACGTAAGAATTCAGGATTTGAAGCAACATATACAGTAGCTTTAACATTTCTTTCTTCTAGTGTTTTTTTAATTACATGGGCTACACGCCTATTAGTGCCAATTGGCACAGTAGACTTTACAACAACAGTATATTTACGCCCATCTATTAGCCCTTCTGCAACGGTACAAGCAGCTTCTTCTACATAATGTGTATTTGCTTCTCCATTAGCTTTTGCTGGAGTACCAACAGCAATCATAATAATATCTGCATCGCCTACATTAGATTTTAAATCGGTAGTGAAAGTAATATTATTTTTTAAACTAGTTAATAGTTCTTCTACACCAGCCTCATGTATTGGACTTTTCCCTTTTTTGAGCAGTTCTATCTTTTTTTCATCAATATCTACTCCAACAACGTTATGCCCTATATAAGCAAGCATAACAGCTGTCGTTAAACCGACATAGCCTGTGCCAACAATTACTATTTTCATTCCCTTGTTTGTGCTCAATTTCTCTCTCTCCTCTGTCAGATTATTAAATTGATTTTCATAAAAATAAAAAAAACCCCTATCCACCCAATTATACGAAATTATGATTTCGTACAATTAGTCCATTATTACGCCAAAAAATAAAAGGCCATGCCTCGTAAAACTAATTTATATACTTCTTTAAGTCATCTAATTTTTCAATTTTCAAAATATCTCTTGCTAAAGCAAGTAATGCTTTGTCATCTAACTTTTCAAGTCCACGTATATATTCAAAAGGTATGTCTTCAAACTTTTCTTTCAATTGTTCAAGTAGCACCATTCGTATTCCTTCTATTTTTCCTTCTATTTTTCCTTCTATTTTTCCTTCTATTTTTCCTTCTTTTCTAGTTTTTTTAAATTCCTCTTTTAAACTACGTTCTAAATTGGAAATCATTTTTTCCACCCCCTCACTCTTTTCGAATATTTTCTTTACCTCTTTTCTTTTGCCTTCGGGTAGAAATCTGGATATAATAGACATAAACCAGTTTCTCAATAATATAAACTCTTCTTCAGACAGATTTTTGAGCACATCTGTTAATTTTTTTAATCTTTCTATTAACTCTTCTCTGTCTATCCTTCTGTCTAGCAAAAAGACACTACCTATAAGATTAGATAATTGTAAAAGTTCTTCTTCACTATATCTATTCACATCAATGAGAATATATTTAAAGTCTATTATATTTACTCCAAATAATTGATATGAATCTATCGTTTCTTTAAAGCTCAAAGAAGCAGTCCATCTATTAACACCATTATACAACACAATAGGAATAATTGCTGGTAATTTATAGTCCTTCCTTTTTTGCTGGTTTAATGATGTATCTTTAAGAATTTCTCTCCACACTTCAATTATATACAATAACAATCTATATGGCATTTGAAAATCAACTTTTGATTGTAATTCCAACAATATATAAAAGAAAACTTCTTTATCCTCCAATTTTACTTGATAAACCAAATCAGCCTCTTTATTTTTGAAATCTTGCAATATGAAGGATTTGTTTATTCGTATTACTTTAGATTCGTCTATTTCGTTTACCCAATCTTTTTTGACAAAACTTCTTAAAAGCTGTATGAATACTTTTTTATGAGAAAGTAGGTATTTATAACCTTTATCATGAGGAGTATTTAAATTCTTTTTATTTTTATCAGTTTCCATCATATCTCACACCTATATTATATCATATCATTTTTGACTACTGCAGGAAATAAAAAAGATAAAAACACACCTTACGGGCGCAAGTGCTTAAAAAAAGCACCGCCTCCGCTCTCTGTATCTATATTACCACCGATAGAACTTATGGGCGCCGAAACAGCCTCATAAGTTCTATCGGATCATGTCAAAAAAATGGATAAACCAATCCAATTAGTATATATTCGACATAAAATAATATTTTCCTTCTTTTTTAAGGAAATTTTTTATAATTTTTTGTGGTTAAATAGCCATCAGCTTAAGTTTACTAATTGCTGCGCTACTTTCCTTAAATTTTCGACAGCATATTCTAATTGTACAATTTCAGTTACAATCTGTTGTGTTGCACCTGCTTGAACTTCGGTAACCTGAGCAGTTTTACTAATTTCTTCGACAATTTTTTCAACCGATTGCTCAATATTTTGCAAAATATTGCTAATTTGTTCCACAGCTTGTGCACTGTCTTCCGCTAATTTACGAACTTCATCAGCAACAACAGCAAAGCCTCTTCCTTGTTCACCTGCACGTGCTGCTTCAATAGCCGCATTCAAGCCTAAAAGTTTTGTGTCAGTAGCTACTCTTTTGATGAATGCAAGAACATCGCCTATGTTTTTAGCATAATCTCTGGCACTACTTGCAGAATCGTTTAAGTTTAAACCTCTCGCGGCAAGTTCTTCAGCACCATCAGCGACTTCTTTAGCTGCATTTTTGATTTCTTTAATAGTATTACTTAGTTCTTCAGCTGTACCAGCTAATTCCTGCGCTTGTATATAAAGCTTTTTTGCAATATCTTCTTTAGCTTCAACAATAATCATCATCAGTCTAGCAGCATTGGCATCAATTATTACTGTTTCTTGTCGTTTTTGTGTATACAGTATTTCTTGTACTTTAGGATTACCTGTTACCTCGATAACCAAATCTAGTCCTGGTATTTTTAATAAATCCACGCAATCGTGAAAGGTTTTTATCCCTCTTTCTTTTGCTAATTTTATTCCAGGCGCATTTTCATCTATATCAGCAATTCCAACAATAGAAACTTCCGGTAACCCATGTATTGCTTTTAGGATAGCTGTACCACCTTTACCGCCGCCGACAATTCCTACATTAATCATTTTGTATTCTGTACCTCCTATAACATGCTTGCCTTATTTATTATCTATCTTTACAAACACATATTTTCTTTTAATATTTTCCCTTATTGCTTGAGGAAACATCAAGCCTTATAAACCTTGGCTCTAATATGTCAAAAATTATCGACTAATTATCGACTATTTGATAATATTCAACATAAAACAACTTTTTCCTTCTTTTTCGAGGAAAATTTTCATAGCTTTAAAAAAATATTCCCACCTTTTGGTGGAATATTTTTTGAAAATAAAAAGCCACGCCATCATATGAAATTTTAATGAGAAATTGGAACATACGTTTTGATCTACACTTCAATTACTTGGTACTCATCTTTTCCTATGAATATAAGCAATGCTTCTTTTACATCTTTTCTCTCTTTTAGCCCTCTGCTTTCTCTATACCTCTTAAGCTGCTTTATACCTTCTTCTTTTATCTTGTCTACTTTGTCTTTTTCACTCTTCTTTACATACTTT
>NZ_JAFCAC010000059.1:0-7132 GCF_018588165.1 Thermoanaerobacter sp. CM-CNRG TB177 | reverse complement strand
TTTGAAGTGTCTTTTATGTCTTTTGCCACTTTGTTTTCGTCTACTTTAAGAATTGTTGTGTTATTTTCTACAACTACTCTGCCTTGTGATACTTCCTCCGATGGTTCTGTTGGTGAAGTAGGCGTAGGTTGTCTCTCATGGCCGGGCTTTTCTCTTGTAACAGTTATTGTTATATCTTTTGTAAGTTCATTATTCTTGTCGCCACTGGGCTCTACATGTATTTTGATAGTATTTACGCCATATTCTAAAGGAATCACTTTTGTAAATACTCCATTTTCTTGTTGCACAAAAGATTCATCATTTATAGTTACTTTCGCACCTTTGTAAGTATTGCCGCGAATCTCTATTTCACTCGTATTTGCATCGACAGTAGTGTTGTCTTTTGGAGAATAAATATATATCGGCAAATCTCTCCATCTTTGTACTGTGTCATTTATTACCATTGTATTTGAACCTTGATTGGTAACAGTTACCTTCCTATTGTCAATTTCCTCTCCGTATTCGCCCTTTTCTACTTTATCCCAGCTCCCTCTCGCATATTTATATTCAATTTGTGTACCCTCATTTAAAGTAAGTGTAATACTGTATGTGTTAGGTCCAGTCTTTATCATTTGCTGAGCAGTTGGATTCCAAAAAGCATCCGGGAAGTTTCCAGCAATATTTACTCCATCATCAGGGGTATAATCAGGCACTGTGACATTAAATGTCACTTTTATAGGTATTATGTCAGGTGTCGCTTTTACTGTATTTGATGCTCTCCTATTATAGGAGGTATCAACTGCCACAACTTTATAATAATACACATTGCCATTTACTACATCTGTATCTACGTAGTTATACACACTGTCAGATACAGTAGCAATTTTCACAAATGGGCCAGTCTCACTTGAAGACTTATAGATTTCGTAGCCGTAAATAGCAACATCATCAGCTGACGGACTCCAGTTAAGTGTAACTCTTGAGGATTCAATTCCTGGTTGCTGTAAGACTGGAACAGTTGGAGGAACTGAATCATTAGATGGAACTACAGTAAATTGTTTAACATCTGTCCGTGTCCAATCTTGACCTTGGTTAGAAGAAAATCTCATAATGTATTCCCATGTGCCTACCATATCAGGTACAAAACCTGCTTTATATTGGTCATTATTTGGTTGCCCAAAACTATAGGAATCCCCTACATACCGTGCATCAACCCACGTCCAGTCCTGAATTATTTCAACACCTTCCACTCTGTTATATACGTCACTGTACACAGCATCTCCTACAGTATCGCCAAGGTATCTGTAGCCAAGTTGCGCTATCATATTTTCCCCTTGGCCAGGTTTATCTGTAAGCCCTTCTGCCCATACTTCAGCATACACTTCAACTGGATTATTTACGCCTATTACATGTGTATCGACTTGATTCATATTTCCCGCCCAGCCAATAGGAAATGCTGGATATGCTTCGACTTCATTGCTTAAAGCACTTTCATTTCCATAACTATCTACGGCTGTTACAGCATACACATACTTTAGACCATTGGTAACCTCTGTATCAGTATAGCTGGTTTGCGTAACATTTGAAGCTATTTTTTCATATAGTCCTCCTTTAACTGTTGAACGATAGATATTATAACTCACTGCTCTGTCTACTGCACTCCATGAAAGGTCTACTTTGCCATTTCCTGAGACTGCTTTAAGGTCTTGAATTGGCTGAGGTGCCGTCAAATTCTGTCCTGGATCTGAAATGAGTATAGCTCCATCCATTGATCCAACTTCTACAACAATTTGTCCATCATTAACAGTATATGTCTTGCCACTTAAGGCATCTGTAAATGTCACACCATCTCTTATAAATTTAGTGGTATCTATTGAAACTTGTTTTGCGTCACCTTTATTAATTACAACAATCGCCACACTGTCAGGATAAGATTTTCCAAAAACGTCTTTTCCATTTATAATTCTTCTTCCAAAGGCAAAAACATCGCCATTTGCATAAAGTGTCTCAAGGTCTCCTGTTTTTAAAACTTGATTTTCATTCCTTATGTTTACGACTTTCTTAAAGAAATCCTGGAGATCTTTGTCTTCCCTTCCCCAGGGGAATGTTCTCCTGTTATCTGGGTCTTTTCCACCGGATTGTCCTGCCTCGTCGCCATAGTAAATAGAAGGCATTCCCGGATAGCCCATTTGCAATATTGCGGCAAGTTTAAGCCTTTTGACTGCAAGGTCTTTAGCAGCCTGAGAATTTTGATTTTCATCAGCAGAATTATATCCAAATACCGTTAATATTCTCATGGTGTCATGAGAACCTAAAAGATTCATAGTAGAATAAAATACTGGAAGAGGATATCTCTCGTATATACTCATAAGCCTTTGGTTAAGTTTTGCCGCATCTATAGGATTATGAACCACATTTCCATCATCAAATGATTCATCCAATATAAAGTCAATTACTGCATTTCTAAAAAGGTAATTCATAACCGAATTAAAGGAGTCTCCAAGTAAATAAGATGATGCATCCTCCCAAACTTCTGCAATCATTGGTGCATTCGATTTCACAGTATTAATGGAATTTCTAAAATGTGTCCAAAAGTCATTGGATACTTCATTTGCTACATCCAATCTCCATCCATCTGCACCTGCATTTGTGTCTCCATCAGGATTTAGCCAATACTTAGATATCGCATCAGAGTTATTTATGATAAAGTCTGCCCAGCTTTTAACGTTGTACTCACTGCCATTTATCTGCCTTATGACAGGTAGGCTGTCAAATCCCCACCATCCTTCATATGTTCCATCAGGCTTTATTTCATACCACTCACCGTATGGAGACTTTGCCTGATCTCCTTGCAACCATGCCTGATAAGCGCCTAGTCCTTTGTCTAAATATTTCCCATATCTATCAAAGTAAATGCTATCATCACTCGTATGGTTGAAAACGCCATCAAGTATTACCTTAATCCCTTTTGCATGGGCATCTTCCATGAGTTTTTTAAACACATCTAAATTTCCAAACATAGGGTCTATTTTTGAGTAATCAGCAGTATCATATTTGTGATTTGAAGGAGAATCAAAAATTGGGTTAAGGTAAATTACTGATATTCCAAGTTCTTTTAGATAATCAAGTTTATCATCTATTCCTTTTAAATCACCTCCAAAGAAGTCATTGTTCCATATACCGTCATATTTGTAACCGGGTTTATCTTTGTCATTTGGATTATCAGGAAGTTCGTACTAGTCATCATGGAATTCTACAGGGTCACTTCCTCGACTCAAAGTTCTTGCATGGTCATTTGAGGTGTCTCCATTGTAAAACCTGTCAGGAAATATCTGATACATTACTGCACCTTTCATCCAATCAGGGGTGTCTAAATTTTTATCATATACAGTAAGTTCAAAGTCTTTATTTACAGTATCTGTGGCTTTACCCTCACCCCCCAATTGTTCATCGTTATCTCCGTAATAAGCAGTTTTTGTCCCGTCTTTAAGTATAAAGTAATACCAAATTCTTGTGGGATGGTCAAAGCTTAACTTAACTTCCCAGTATTCATATTTCCCATCAGGACTTTGACCGATTTTGTACATGGGTACTTCTATTCTTGTTTTCTTAATATCATCCCAATAGGAAATCTTAGCTGACTCAAGGTCGTGATTTCTTGCTTGTATTCTTAATGTCACAGTATCTCCCGTTTTTATTGCACCGAAAGGCGAGCGGAAGAATGGGTCATGAGTGTCATGTCTTAAATCGTCATAATATATGTTATTATCAGGTCCTGTAAGAGGTGGATTATAATCCGTCCATATTTTATGTGAAACCGAATCATAGTAAAATGTAATCTTAGTATCATAGGCTACATTCAAAGGAATATTTGGCCCATTTTGTTCACCATTTAAGCCATAATTTATATCCCATGAGGGCCCTAAAGTCACTTTAAACTCATAATTTCCTTTTGGAACGTTTGCAGTGTATTCGTATACATTATTAAATTTGTAATCCCTCATTACGGCTGTAGAAGTTTCTGGACTCCAGTCACTACCTGCTCCTATTGCTGATTGTATAGTACCTACAATTCTTGGAAGTTTTTCTTCCGGAATTGGTGTATATTTTGTAGAATCAGTAACACTTGAAGTACTGTAATTGTAATAAAAAGTCACTACAGAGTCTTTATCAAGATGAAATTTTAAATTTTTTCCAAAACCATCTGGTATCCACTGACTCCCATTCAAAACTATTTTATACTCATAATCACCTGCAGGTAATGCAGTATGTGTCGTGTATTCATAAAAACCATTGCCTTTATATGTCATTACTGTTATGCTGCTGTCGCCCTTCCAGTCGGTATCCCCAAGTTTTGACTGAAAATTGCCTGCCACAACAGCAGTCGCTGGTGCTGTATCTGTCTCAGCTTTTGCAAATTCCATAGGCATTGAGCCAAACACTGCTGTAAAAATTAAAAGAAATGACAATAAAAACCCTAATATTCTTTTATTAAACATTATAATCCCCCTTTCCACTATGTTTTTATCTAAAAATCTTTCAAAAAGCTCTTTTCCAATATCACCCCCATCTCTTTTAAGCAATCGCTTTCACAAGTCACAAAAAGATAAATGTACTTATGTACACATTTCCTTGTGCAAATTTTTGCGCAACCGTTTTCCTTTGTATTTATTATAAATTATAGCTTTTTTGTTGTCAATATGTTGTTAACACATACACTATATGTAAATTTTAAATTTATAGGGCTACTATAAAGCAGCCCTATAAATTATATTTGCTTTAGCCTTTGCGTTATCTCCATTTTATCTGCTTTTTCTGCTAAAAGTATTATAAACACTAAGAACAGCACTCCAAATCCTGCAATTATAGAGAT
This sequence comes from Thermoanaerobacter sp. CM-CNRG TB177, assembly GCF_018588165.1. Classification (NCBI taxonomy): domain Bacteria; kingdom Bacillati; phylum Bacillota; class Clostridia; order Thermoanaerobacterales; family Thermoanaerobacteraceae; genus Thermoanaerobacter; species Thermoanaerobacter sp. CM-CNRG TB177. The sequence goes on along the minus strand of NZ_JAFCAC010000059.1, from coordinate 2,280 downwards.
ATTGTGCAGTATTGCGCTAATATTGTTCCCAGATATTGCCTCCCTAAGTCCTGCAACTCCATATGTCATAGGCAAATAAGGATTTATTACGTTGAAAAATTTAGGTAAAAGTTCCATTGGGAAAGTTCCTCCTGATGAGGTTAGTTGAAGCATTAATAATACTACTGCAAAGAATTTACCTGCAATGCCAAATAGCATTACAAAAAGCTGAATTATAGCGATAAAAGTGAGAGACATCACAGCATTTATTAAGTAATAGTAGAATAAATTATGCACATCTAATTTTAGCCCTTCTACAAGTACAAAACTTGATACCACCGATTGCAAGATACCTACTAATGCTAAAGACATAAATTTTCCTAATTGTATAGAAACATTGTTCATTCCTTCGTATTTTTCCTTATCAAAAATATCTATCAAGAAGAAGAGTATTAATGAACCCACCCACAAGGATAGAGGTATAAAATATGGTGCAAACCCAATTCCATAATTTTTAACTGGATAAAGTCTTCTAGTATCAAGTATTATAGGTTCATTAATCATATCCTTTTTAGTCGTTGTAATTCCTGATAAATCTATTTTTTGAGACGCATCACCTAATTTTTGCGCTAAAAGCCTCTGATTATCATATAAACTTTTTGCTCCATCTGCAAATTGCCTAGTTCCATCTTTAAGAAGTGCCATACCATTATATAAAGAATTAGCACCATTATATAATTTTGAGGATCCATCGCTTAAACTTTTTATCCCATTATTGAGACTATATAAGCCATTTGAAATTTCTTTTAATTTTTCTCCCGCTGTATTTATGCCTACACTAAGCTGGGCTACGCCACTGTACAATTTATTTGAACCGTCTACAAGTTGGCTGGACACTTGAGACATATATGAAAGACCTGATGCTAAAGAATCCATACCATTATTAATTGTATTGGAAGCCTCCTGCAATTGTGCAAGAGCAGTGTTTAATTGTTGAACTTTTGTCAAACCGCTATTTAAGTTTTGACTCATGCTATCAATCCCTGCATTAGAATATGCAATCGCAATAAGGACTTTTTGTAGTTCAGGGTCGCTACTTGCTTCAGGGTGTTTTGCAATATAATCTTTCAAAGCAACCTGCGCACTATCTAAAGCTGTAGAAATTTGGCTCAAGCCACTTCCCAGTTGTGAAATACTGTCGGCGAAAGAAGAAACATTTTGCCCTACTTGATTATATCCATTGACAAGAGAATTGATTCCATCTTTTAGTTTAATAGCACTATTAGAAGCATCATTTAATCCTTGATTAATTCCTGTTATTCCATTTTGTAATGAATTCATTCCACTTAACAAGGCTTCTGTATTGCTTGCATCAGAAAATTTTTGCGAAAGAAGACTTGCTCCATTGTATAAAGCTGTAGAACCATTTAACGCTTGATTAAGGCCATTTCTTAAATCTAATACGCCTTCTTTTATTTGTTTGCTTCCCTCTAATGCGGCACTCATACTCTCGTTTAATTTGCGTGCACCATCATATAATTCTAACGTACCTGTTGCAAGTTTATTCTCTGCCTCTGAAGCTTCTTTTAAACCACTGCTTAATTCATCAACACTTTTAAAAAGAGCATCAATATATCCTTTTCTTATAGAATTTGCTATTTCTGTTTGAAGACTTTCTATAGCTTTATTGCCAATTTGTGTTGCAAGGAAATTTTTCTTATCGTTAGTTATATACTCAATAGTAGCCTTCTTGGGAGTAGAAGAATCAACACTTGTAATATTTTGAGTAAAATCCTCGGGAATCATAATCATAAAGTAATATTTTTTTCCTTTAACTCCGTCAATACCTTTTTTATAATCTACAAAATCCCATTTAAATTCTTTGTTGTTTTTTAACTTTTGTACAATTTCATTCCCAAAGTTTTCTTGTTTGCCATTGTATACTCCGCCTCTGTCTTCATTGACAACTGCAACCGGGAGTTTATCTAACATAGAATAAGGGTCCCAAAAGGCGTATAAATATAGAAAGCTGTAAAGCAAAGGCATAAAAGCAACAACAATAACTGCAACCCTTATAAACCTACTTTTTATTATTTTTTCTATTTCTTTTGCTGCCACTTCAAATGCTTTCAATTTTTCTCCTCCTTTCATCAATTTTTAGACTGACCAGTCAGTACGGTTATTATTATATTCTCCTCTTCTCAATGTGTCAATAAAAAAGTACCTTTGATTTTAAAAATAAAAAACATATAAATTGCAATATTAAATGCAACACCTAATGAAAATCATGTAGATATAGGA
>NZ_JAFCAC010000058.1:0-10862 GCF_018588165.1 Thermoanaerobacter sp. CM-CNRG TB177 | reverse complement strand
ATAAGGTTGCTTTTGCTTGAGAATATGATAAACTATAATTAAAATGCTATGTGCTACTGCAACTGCTGCTCGGTTTGCTCCTCTTCGAGCAGCGATGCGGTGGTACTGACTTGAAAGATAGGTATCTTTTGCTCTTGAGGCAGCTAAGAACACAAATGGGCAGCAGAAGGGAACTGTTCCATATTCGTGCCGATTTCGGCTATGTGGGAATAAACTAAATCCATGAAAGAACCAACTCTGATGGTGCCGCAGTTACGGCATAGAGGTCTATAAGGAATTGAGATTCTATCTGTGTTATTGATTAGTCTATACCTATTGGTCTTTAGCTTACTTAATAAGGATTGAAACTAAAAATAAAAGGTAAAAATGTTTGAATATATTTTTAAGTCAACAATTGAATTTTTTGACTATTCATATTACTATACAAAGTGGCTGAATAATTAAAAAGGAGTGGCTTATTTATGTTGAAGCGTATATTACTTATAAGTCCAATCCAAAGCTTTCTTACAAGCAAGCCTTAAGCTTTAGCTGCTTTCTATTAAAAATCTTTTACAAGGCCTAGTGAAGTTTTGCGATAAATAGTTTAAAAAAATTTTGGATGTTTTTGATAAAGGTGATACCATGGAATTTGAAGTTACAGGGGCATTAATGCAAAGTTATACCATTTGTAAAAGGCAGGTTTGGCTTATGGCACATCAATTAGTGCCTGACCAAGAACATCCTTATATTGAAATAGGTAGGCTCATTGATGAAAATTCTTATCAAAGAGATAGAAAAAAGATTCACTTTGAAAATGTGGTATTAGACCTTGTGAGAATAGAAAAAGATAATATTTTAATTGGTGAGGTAAAGAAAAGTTCAAAAGCAGCTGAAAGTGCGAAAATGCAACTTTTATTTTATCTTTATAAGTTAAAACAAAGCGGAATATCGGCAAAGGGGCAACTTTTCTTTCCAGAAGAGCGAAAAAGAGAAATAGTTGAACTAACGCCAGAACTTGAGGATAAAATAATTGAGGCAATAAATGAGATAAAAGAAATTGCTTTACATGAATTACCTCCTGCTTTTTTAAAAATACCTTATTGTAAAAATTGTGGGTATAAGGAGTTTTGTATGTCATGAAAAAGACGATTTACATTTTTTCAGATGGGGAATTGAAGAGAAAGGACAGCACTTTGTTTTCTGAAGGAGAAAATGGAAGAAAATTCATACCTGTTGAAAATACTTGTGAAATAATGATTTTTGGAGAGGTAACCCTTAACAAAAGATTTCTTGAGTTTTTAACCCAATCTGAGATTATACTTCATTTCTTTAATCATTATGGATATTATGTAGGTTCTTATTATCCAAGAGAACATTTAAACTCAGGTTATATGATATTAAAACAAGCTGAACACTATAATGATGAAAGTAAAAGGCTTTATCTTGCACAAAAATTTGTAGAAGGGGCTTATAAGAATATAAGGCAGGTTTTAAAATATTATTCAAATAGAGGTAAAAATTTGGAAGATGCTATTTATTCCATAGAAAAATTAGGTGAGAGTGTCGATTCAACTTCTACAATAAACGAATTAATGGCAATAGAAGGAAACATTAGGGAATATTACTATAGGACTTTTGATGAGATAATTCAAAATCCCGATTTTAAATTTGATTTTAGAAGCAAAAGACCGCCTCAGAATTTTTTAAATACTTTAATAAGTTTTGGAAATTCTTTAATGTATACGGTAGCTTTAGGCGAGATATACAAAACCCATTTAGACCCCAGAATAGGTTTTTTGCATGCTACTAATTTCAGGCGTTTTTCTTTAAATCTAGATGTTTCAGAGATTTTTAAACCTATTATTGTAGACAGGACGATATTTACTTTGCTTAGCAAAAAAATGGTGACTAAAGAAGACTTTGAAGAAGATGCAGAAGGATTGTTGCTTAAAGAAAAAGGGAAAAAAGTATTTGTGCAGGAATTTGAAGATAAGCTTGCTACAACCATTAAACGCAGAACTCTTTCTCACAATGTTTCTTATAGGAGACTTATAAGGTTAGAGTTGTATAAGTTGGAAAAACACTTGATTGAGGAGGAGCAGTACAAGCCTTTTATTGCACAATGGTAAATTTAGGTGATAGGATATGTTTTTAATTTTAGTATACGATGTGAACGAGAAAAGGGTCAATAAGGTTTTAAAGACTTGCAGGAAATATTTACATTGGGTTCAAAATTCGGTTCTTGAAGGAGAAATTTCTGAAGCAAATTATAAAAAACTCAAATTAGAATTAGGAAGAATAATAGACAAAGAAGAGGATTCAGTTATTTTTTATATTTTGCGGACTACCAAATATTCTGAAAGAGAAATCCTTGGGCTTAGAAAAGGTGGAGAAGATATAATTATATAAGAAATCCAAAAATTCGACAAAGAAGGAATCATCTATTTACCGACTTTGATAGTACCATGAGAGAGGAGTTATTTTCCTCTTATATTTTTAAGTTATCAACTTATCCACAAATAAATGTGAATATGTTGATAACTTGGTGTTGAAATTCTCTTAGCTAGAGCATGGGAAATTTTTAGATTATGAAAAATTTGCACACAGATCAAATGTGAATAACTGCTTTTCGCTTTAAAAAGAAAATTTCTTCACTTGCCCTAGAAAAATTGTTATAATTAATTGCGATAGTAAAAGAAAGGGGGATACCCGCAATGCGGGTATATGGACTATGAAATTTTGCTCTTTAAGGTCAGGAAGTAGTGGAAATGCTATTTACATCAATCATAAAGATGTACATATACTTATTGATGCGGGTTTAAGCGGCAGAACAATTGAAAGAGCGTTACTTAACATAGGCGTCAACCCTAAAAGCCTGTCTGCTATTCTTATTACTCATGAGCACAAAGACCATATTAAAGGGGCAGGAGTGCTTTCAAGGAGATACAATATACCTATATATGCCAATAAAGCTACGTGGGATGCGATGGAAAAAGACATAAAAGAAATTTCCGAAAAAAACAAATTCTATTTCACAACAGGGGAAGAATTTGAAATTGGAGAAATAAAAATAATACCCTTTAAAAAGCCCCACGATGCTGTGGAGCCGGTAGGTTTTTCCTTTAAATGCGGAGACAAAAAAATTTCCGTTGCCACTGATTTAGGGTACATGACAAGAGGAGTTGCAAATCATCTTATAGGTTCTGATGTAGTACTTTTAGAATCAAATCATGATATACAAATGCTTATTAATGGTTCATATCCTTGGCCTCTTAAAAAAAGGATTTTATCTAATTTAGGACATCTTTCTAATGATGCAGCTGCAGACACTTTGATGAAACTTTTTAAAATGAAAGCAATAGGTATAGCTTTTTTAGGCCATTTAAGCCAAAATAATAACAGACCAGAACTCGCCTTTACTACTGTAACGAATATGCTTAAAAAATCGGGAGTAAAGTTTGAAGTTCGCCTGGCTTTAAGAAATATTGAAAGTGATTTGGTAGAAATATAAAAAATGCGGCAAAGTTTTGGGCTTTTGCCGCATTTTTTATTGATATTCTTTTAATTTGGCTAATATACTGTGATATCTCCCATAACCAAAATAAATAAAAAGCCCTATTACAAACCATACAATAAATCTAACCCATGTTTGCCAGGAAAGAGATAACATAAGCAAAAGGATAAAAAAAATGGCCAAAATAGGTGTCAATGGTACACCTGGAGCTTTAAAATTTCTTGGCAATTCGGGTTGCTTGTATCTCAATACTATAACAGCAGCAGAAGTTATTATAAGAGCAAACATAGTACCCATATTTACAAGCTCTGCGATTATGTCTATTGGCAAAAATCCCGCTGCCAGAGTTGTTACAATCATTATGAGATATATAGAGAAAGCGGGTGTTCTAAATTTTGGATGAACTTTTGAAAAAGTGGGTGGAAGCAATCCATCACGAGATATAGCAAAGATTATTCTTGTAGCACCATAAAACATAACTAATAGCACGGTGGTAATAGCTATTATAGCACCTAAAGAAACAAGCCCTTGTGCCCAGTTTAAACCTATCAAACCTAAAGCTTTTGCAACAGGAGCTGTATCTTTTAACTCTCCATATGAAACAACACCTGTCAAAATTGCTGAAACAGCAATATATAAAAGAGTACTTATTCCGAGGGAACCCAAAATTCCAATAGGCATATCTTTCGCTGGATTTTTTGTTTCTTCAGCAGCAGTAGAAACTGCATCAAAGCCCATATATGCAAAAAAAACAATTGCAGCACCTTTAAAAACACCTTACCAACCATAAGGCATAAAAGGTTGCCAATTAACTGGCCTTACATGGGATATGCCAACAAAAATAAAGAAAAGTACCACAAACACTTTAAAGGCAACCCCGATATTATTAATAGTTGCTGTTTCTTTTGCACCGATGTAATTTAAAATGGCGATAATAATAAGGATTCCTATTGCTGGAATATTAATAAGTCCTCCTGAGCCTTGCAAGGAAGAATGAGTAGCCCAACCGGGAATATTTACCCCTAGGCTTGAAAGAAGATTGGTAAAATAACTGGACCAGCCCAAAGCTATTGCAGGAAGTGCAAGGACGTACTCAAGTATTAAATCCCATCCAATTATCCACGCAATAAATTCTCCCATTGCGATATATGCATAATTATAAGTGGAACCTGCAATTGGGAACATTGATGCTAATTCTGCGTAAGAAATTGCAGCGAAAGCACAAGCCAGTCCTGCTAAAATAAAAGAAAGAACAATTGAAGGGCCAGATTTTTCAGCAGCGGCGACACCAGCAAGAACGAATATACCTGTACCTATAATTGCTCCCAATCCTAATGCGACAAGGTCAACTGCTGTCAATGACTTTTTAAGTTTATATTGTTCACTTTCTGCATCAGCTAATATCATTTCTAAAGTTTTCCTTCTAAAAAATTCCTTTGAATGTGTCACTAAATTACCTCCTTATAGCAATTAATTATTAAATTAAATTTTTCAATCAGAAACCTCATACCTTCTTTTCCAGTATAAAAACAAAAGTATTTATCACTTTATTATGATGATATATTATTACGCTATTGTATTAAAGCAAAATAATACTACATTTAACTTTTTAAAATACTAGTTAAAAATACAAAGCAAATAAAAATATCTTAAAGAACCGTTTTAAAAAAATGAGAGAAGCACGTAATTTTATAAACAATTATAGAGTATATATCTATTTTCTGTCAATGGCTTTTTTCTAGTAAACGTGACCTCCTATTGATTTTTATAATTTAATGTGATAAAATGTATATCATATATGGAATATTGTCTATTCAAAAAGAACAATAGGAGGTGAAATTGTGGGGGAAGATAGTAAACTTTATATAATAAGAGAGGAAATCCTTTCGGATTCTCTTAAAAAAACTTTAAAAGTAAAAGAATTATTAGAATCAGGTAAAGTGAGAACTATCAATGAAGCAGTAAAACAAGTAGGTATTTCTCGAAGTGCTTTTTACAAGTATAGAGATTATGTCTTTCCCTTTTCTAAATTTAGCAAAGGGAAAATCATAACTTTATCTATGCTGTTAGACCATATGCCAGGTGTGCTTTCTTCTATTTTGGATGTGGTAGCAAAAGCAAGGGGCAATGTTGTCACCATAAATCAAAGTATGCCTTCTATGGGTGTAGCCAATGTGACAATTTCTGTTGACACCCAGTACATGGAAATGAGCTTAGAAAATTTTCTTGAAAAATTGTCTAGTCAAAACGGAGTTAGGAAGATAGAAATTTTGGGAGAATGAGAGGGATTGAGAATGAAAATAGGACTAATGGGGCTTGGCACAGTTGGAACAGGCGTAGTTCATTTAATAAACCAAAACGGTAAAAACATTGAAAAAAAGTTGGGGGAAAAAATTGAGATAAAGAAGATACTTGTAAAAGACCCTAATAAAAAAAGGGCATCCTTTGCAGAAGGGAAAATAACTTTTGATGCAAACGACATTTTAGAAGATGAAGAAATAGATGTAGTGGTTGAGGTGATGGGGAAAGAACATCCTGCTTTGGAATATATCATAAAAGCCCTTAAGAAAGGCAAGCATGTCGTCACTGCTAACAAAGAAGTTATAGCAGTTCACGGGAAAGAGCTAATAAAACTTGCAACTGAAAATAAAGTAAATCTTCTCTATGAGGCATCAGTTGGTGGAGGCATTCCAATTATCAGGCCATTAAAACAATGTCTTGCGGCGAATAAAATATACGAAATCAAAGGAATATTAAATGGAACTACAAATTATATATTGACAGAAATGAAAGAAAAAGGTTTAGACTTTGAAGAAGCTTTAAAAGAGGCTCAGCAAAAAGGTTATGCAGAAGCAGACCCCACAGATGACGTGGAAGGTTTCGATGCGGCAAGAAAACTTGCTATACTCTGCACTTTAGCATTTAACAAATTCATTTTGCCTGAAAAAATTTACACAAAAGGTATAAAGTCCATTTCTAAATCTGACATAAAATATGCCGAAGAATTGGGGTACCATGTAAAACTCATAGCTTATGCAAAAATTGACGAAAACGAGCGATTAGAAGCATGGGTACATCCTGTTATGATAAAAAAAGACAATCCTTTAAGCAGCGTAAATGGAGTCTTTAACGCTATTTTAGTTGACGGAAATGCGGTAGGTGAAGTCATGTTTTATGGGCAAGGAGCGGGTATGATGCCTACTGCTAGTGCGGTTGTTGCAGACATAATGGATGTGAAAAACCACATTGTAATTCAAAATGGCTGCGAGGATGCGGACCTTCTTCCTGTTGTGGATACTGCATCCAAATATTATATAAGACTCATAGCCATTGATAAACCTGGTGTAATGAGCAAAATTACTGGAATATTAGGAGACAAAGGGATAAGTCTTTTATCGGTGGTGCAAAAAGGGGTTTTGAAAGATACTGCAGAGATTGTTTTGATTACTCATATTGCGAATACAGGGAAGGTGTTTGAAGCTTTAGATGAAATACAAAACATGAAAGAAGTAGAAAGCATAGAAAGCGTCATAAGAGTAGAGGAGGAATAATAGTGAAGTGGCAAGGACTAATAAAAGCTTATAGAGAATTTTTACCTAAAATAAAAGAGGAAAACATAGTTACTTTAAAAGAAGGCAATACACCTCTTTATGAGGCTATAAATCTTCAAAAACTTTTTCCAGGCATAAAAATATATCTGAAATATGAAGGGTTAAACCCAACAGGTTCTTTTAAAGACAGGGGTATGACTGTAGCAGTATCGCAGGCAAAAGAAGAGGGCTCTAATGCAGTCGTGTGTGCTTCAACAGGAAATACTTCTGCTTCTGCAGCTGCCTATGCAGCAAAAGCAGGTCTTAAAAGCATCGTACTCATACCTGGTGGCAAAATTGCCTTAGGAAAGCTTGCTCAAGCAATTGCTTATGGTGCTAAAGTCATTGCCATAAATGGAAACTTTGATGATGCCTTAAAATTGGTTAGAGAAATTTCGAAAAAATTTCCCATAACTTTGGTGAATTCCATAAATCCTTATAGATTAGAAGGACAAAAGACGGCTTCTTTTGAAATATGTGATGAACTCAAAGATGCACCCTCTTACGTTGCCCTCCCTGTTGGAAATGCGGGGAATATTACTGCCTATTGGATGGGCTTTAAAGAATATTATAATGCCAAAAAAATAACGAGACTTCCTAAAATGTTAGGTTTTCAGGCTGCTGGGGCTGCGCCTATAGTTGAAAACAGAGTAATTGAAAACCCAGAGACTATTGCAACAGCTATACGAATAGGCAACCCTGCCAGCTGGCGAAAGGCAGTTGCTGCAAGGGATGAGTCGGGTGGACTTATTGACAAAGTTACAGATGAAGAAATACTAGAAGCTTATAACCTTTTAGCTAAAAAGGAGGGCATTTTTGCAGAGCCTGCTTCAGCAGCTTCTATTGCAGGGGTTATAAAAAAATACAACGAAGGATTTTTTAAAGAAGGAGAGTCTGTTGTTTGTGTGTTAACTGGAAATGGCTTAAAAGATCCAGATACAGCTGTTAAATTAGGAGGAGAAATAAAAACGATAGAGGCAAATCTAAAAACATTGGAGGAAGTTTTGTATGGATAGCGATATGGTGCAGGTGAGAATTCCTGCTTCTTCGGCAAATTTGGGACCTGGTTTTGACTGCATAGGAGTGGCACTAAATTTGTACACAGAAGTTTCTATGGGATTTATAGAAAAAGGGCTTATTATAGAAGCTTCAGGAGAGGACTATAAAGAAATAGAGACGACAGAGAATAATCTTGTTTATAAAGCGGCTAAAATAATTTTTGAAAAAACAGAAACACACTATAAAGGCTTAAAAATAGAGATAAAAAATGGCATTCCTATAGGCAGCGGTCTTGGAAGTAGTGCTGCAGCGATAATTGGCGGGATGTTGGCGGCAAATGAACTTGCAGGGGGTATTTTAACCCATGAGGAGATTTTAAACCTTGCAGCTTCCATGGAAGGACACGCCGACAACGTAGGTCCTGCTCTAAATGGAGGACTAAATGTAACAGTTTTTGATGGAGTAAATACTTATTATGTAAAAAAAGAATTAGAAAATGATTTAACGTTTATTGCTTTTACTCCAAAGAAAGTTTTAAAGACGGAAATAGCAAGAAATATATTACCACCAAAAATAGACTTTAAAGATGCTGTATTCAATACAGGTAGGTCTTCTCTTTTGACAGCTGCTTTGTTTAGCGGAAGGTACGATTTGCTAAAAATTGCAAGTCAAGATATGCTCCATCAAAAATATCGATCTAAACTTATACCTGAAATGTATGCCTGTTTTGAAAAATCTTTAGAAGCAGGAGCTTATTCTGCTTTTCTAAGTGGGGCAGGTCCTACAATTATGGCTATTTGCCCAGAAGATAAAGTAGATAAAGTAGTGGAAAGTGTGGAAAGTGTGTATACTTATATGGGAATTGATTACAGAGTATACAAACTCCATTGTGAAAACAATGGTGCTCAAGTTTCAAAGGTTTCTCTATCAATATAGGGAAACCTTTAATTTTGGATGCATTGTGATATAATTAAACTAACAGGAAAGAAAGAAATTATAACTTTTTAAGGATGGAGGTATATATTGTGAAGAAATTTTTGCCGCTATTTTTGACATTTATCCTTGCAATAAGTGTTGTTTTTGCTATTCCAGTTCCTGCTTTTTCTGAGACTTCAACACAGATTCAAGAAGACCAGCAATTATATGATAACCTTGCGGACATTGGTTCTATAATGAAGTATATAAAAGATAACTACGTAGGAGATGTGACGTATGAGCAACTTAAAGAAGCGGCTTTAAAAGGAATTTTTTCAAGCCTTGATGAGTACAGTACATATTTTACAAAAGAAGAGTTCAAAGATTTTACTAAAAATACTTATGGAACTTTTAGTGGGACAGGAATGGTCTTGGCCGAAAAGGACGGAAAAATTGTTGTAATTTCTGTTTTAGAAGGTTCGCCTGCTGAAAAAGCTGGAATCAAAAGTGGCTATATCTTAAAAGCAGTAAACGACAAAAGCATTGAGGGGATGAATATAAACGATGTAGTAAATATGATAATAGGGGAGGAAGGTACAAAAGTAAAGGTTACGTTTGACGTAGGAGGGACAACAAGAGAATTTGAACTTACAAGGCAAATAATTCGAGTCAACCCAGTTTCCTATAAAATAATCCAGGGAGTTGGATACATAAAAATACAAGAATTCAATGAGAATACTACATCTAGTATAACAAAAGCATTACTTTACATGGACAAAAACAATGTAAATAAAATAATCCTCGATTTGCGGGACAATCCTGGCGGCTTATTAACAGAGGTGGTAACCGTTGCAAACTTCTTTGTTCCAAAAGGGGTTGTGGTGACTGTAGAGAAAAAGGATGGAGAGGATGAAGTATATTATTCTTATCTTAACAATCCTAAGTACAGATTAGCGGTTTTAATCAATGGCAATACTGCTTCTGCAGCTGAAATATTAGCAGGAGCCATACAGGATACAAAAGTAGGTATATTAGTGGGAGAAAAATCTTTTGGAAAAGGAACTGTCCAATCGGTAGTGCCACTGCCGGATGGAAGTGGCTTTAAGCTTACGATTGCAAGATATAAGCTCCCTTCAGGCAGATATATTGATAAGCAAGGCTTGAAACCAGATATATATGTGGCAAGTACTCAATATACTCCTTCGATTAAATTTAACGGTACGTTAAAGGTGGGTTCCAAAGGAAATAATGTAAAAATTCTACAGAAACATTTAAATATCTTGAAATTTAATGCTGGTCCGGAAGACGGCATTTTTGGTCCTAAAACAGCAAACGCTGTAAAAGAATTACAAAAAAAAGCGGGGCTGACTCCAACAGGGGTTTTTGATAAAAACACATACGATGCAATGGTTAAAATGCTCGAAGAATTAAATAATAAGGATAATCAGTTAGATAAGGCAATAAAAGTATTAAACAGCTAAATATGCTGAAAAGAAAGGTGCACTAATCGTTACGGCTGCTGGAAATGACAGTTTAGATGTTGGAAATAGAAAAGAAGTTACAGAATTTGCAAATGAAAAATATGGACCTCTTGGCTATGAATTCAAAGGGGCAGGATTTTATGCACTGGCAACTTTGACAAATGTTGTAACCGTGTCTGCTACAGGACAAATGCAAAAGGCTCCTTAAGGTTTTATCTTAAGGAGTCTTTTTTTAGAGTAATTTTTATCTTTTAAGACAATAAAATTTTATTTTTGCATATCAGTAATCGATATTTTTTTAACAATGTACATTTTACGTGGACAAATGTATTTGATAGTGTAAAATTTCAGTAGGTGATGAAGCAGGAAAATGGGGTATGGATG
>NZ_JAFCAC010000057.1:3294-45189 GCF_018588165.1 Thermoanaerobacter sp. CM-CNRG TB177 | reverse complement strand
TTAGGCACGCCGCCAGCGTTCGTCCTGAGCCAGGATCAAACTCTCAGCTTCATTCCCTTACCTCTTCTACTTCTCCTCTTCTGCCTCACTGTTCATTTTTCAAGGTCCCTCTACCTGCTTCATCGCAGCCCCTCTATATTATCAAATATATCTCCTCTTGTCAAGCCTTATATCATGGAAATTTGTAACTAACAGATTGAATTTCTAAACAATAAATCGCTCTTGCGTGTATATACTATATCACAAATATATATCAATAACAACACTTAAAAATATTCATTAAACCCAAATAACAGCTATTTAATTGAATATATCTTATTATTGCATCATAATCCTCATTTTTATGAGTTTAAATCGGTGTAAACATTGTAGTAAAATAGAGCGGAGGCACAAGGCCTCCAAAAACTATTTTTTATTAGTAAGAACATTTTGTTGATTCTGCTGAGTTGCTTGTTGAGTAGCTTGAGACTGTTGATTAAGTTTGTTATGGTTATTTATATAATTTAACCTATTAGTGAGCATAGTAACATGTCTTTGCATATCTTGTTGCATCTGTTGGAACATTTGTTTTGCAGCAGGGTCCTCTGTGGAGCTTGCAAACTGCGCATAAGTTCCAAGGGCAGCTTGGGCTGTTGCAATAGCCTTTTCCATATCACTTTTGACAGTCATAAAAATCCTCCTTTTATTTGTTTTTCATAAATTATTATTTCAAAAAGGAGGATTTTTAAACTGTTTATTTTTGTATCAGCTTCAAGCAATATACTGAAGAATTATCAAAAGAATTATCCCAGGAATACCTAAAAAACCTGCAACAAGAGCAGTAACAGGATTTATAGCTATATATAATCCAATGGATTTTCCTAACAAATTTATAATTAACAAAATCAATCCACCAATAATTCCATTTATTATAATTTTTAACAAAAATTTTTTTGGCACAACTAATAGCCAACCTAAAAAGTAAAGGAGAAATAAGCCTATTAGATAAGCAATAATTATATTGTATTCAATGCTTATGTTCATATAAAAACCCCCTAAGAGTTCATACTGTTATATTTATACTTAGGGGAAGGACAATTTATGATAAAAGAGAGCTAAAATTATCAAAATTTATTCCCTCTTCTCTTGCTCTTTTTAACAAATATATGTACTTTCTCTTTAAACTCTCTAACCGATATATAGCATAATCTACTAAATCAGGGTCTGTAACATTTTGAAAATAAATTTCTGCATCTTTCAATTCTTTTATCGTTTGCTTTACTTCATTTACTAATTGATAGTTCTCGCTATTATAGTCATATATATTTTTTGTTACCGCTATTTCTTTTAAATAATCAAAAAGCATTCCCATAATATACCTCCTCAACCGTATTATTTCCTTAAATACGGTTGAGTATACATCAACACACTACTTCTTTTAAAATTTCTAAAGATTTTCTACTTACTTTGTTATTTTTTACTGATCTTGCAATAATATCTATAGCCTGTTTAGGTTCAAGACCTTTTCTATACGGCCTGTCTTCTGTCAATGCTTGATACATATCACATACTGCTATATGCCTATCAATCTCTCCAATTTCGTCGCCTTTTAATCCCTCAGGATATCCACTTCCATCTAATTTTTCGTGATGATTTGCAGCCCATTCGGCTATATCATCTATTCCTCCTATTTCTTTGAGTATTTTTTTAGTATAATAGGTATGAGATTTTATAACCATAAATTCTTCCTCAGTAAGCTTGTCCGGTTTGTCAAGAATAAAATTAGGTACAGCTAGCTTTCCAAGGTCATGGAGCAAACCTGCAATTTTTATTTTCCTTCTTGTTTCTTCATCATAGCCTATCACTTTAGCCATGTGATATGCTAAATCTGAAATACCTTTTGAGTGGTTATATGTAAATCTGCTTCTATTATCAATAATTTGCGCAAAAACCTCTGCTATATCTTCTAATTCATCAATTTCTATTGAAATCGTATCTTTAGGTTCAATTGTTTTTAATATACTTTTTATATCAAAATATTTATAATCAAGCCAAAATTTTTCTTGCCTTGTAAGCTCAAATAAAGCATTTGCAACCAAAGGATTGAACATTTTACCAGAACTATTTTTTATAAATTCTTTGATATTATTCCGAATATTATACTCCCTTTCTTTTCCAATCAATGATGTGTATCGTATATCCAATTGATCAGCTATAAAAATGATTTGGGCTCCTAACGGAATAGCATCTCCTTTCAGTTTAAAATATCCACTGCCATCGTAATTTTCGTGATGATATCTTATAATCTCTGAAAAATGTTTTCCAAAGGGAAGCTTCTTTACAACTTCACTGCCTCTCACGCTGTGTTTCCACCATTCATCCGTGTTAAAGTCTTCATATACATCTCCTTTTCCTATATCATGCAAAAAGGCAGAATAATATATTTTTTTTATATCTTCTTCATTTAAATTCAACATTTTTGCAATCCTTAAAGATATATAAGCCACTCTTCTTGCATGTCCCATGTTTTTATACTCTTGAACATCAAGAGCCAAGGATATGGCAGACAGGAGATCGTTATAATTTAAATTCACATTTTATTCCTCCTAACTGATATTTATTTTCTACTGATATCTATTATACACCAATCAAATTAAATTTCCCACACAATTTCCGATATAATATCCCACCACTCCTCCTATTAGCCCAAATACAATTGTTAAGGCCATATACTTAAAGGCTTGACAATATTTTTTGTTTTTAATTAAATCTATTGTCTCATGAGAAAAAGTTGAATATGTTGTAAAAGCACCTAGGAATCCTGTTGTTAAAAAAAGTTTAACATCATCGTCTAAATTTACATTTATTTTAGGACTTGATAAAAAATTTAATAAAAACGAACCTAATACATTTATAATGAAAGTTTCGATTGGAATAATTATCTGTCGCTTTTCTTTTATATGCCGTGATATTTCATATCTCAATATTGCTCCAAAAAATCCTCCAATTCCAACATACAATGTACTTTTAATCATTCCTTTTCCCTCTCCTCAAGAAACTCAAATATTTTGTCAGCAAATTCAAATCCTAAATAGGACATTAAAAGTCCTCCTATTATTGATAAAATCACATAATTTAAAGCAATATAAATTTCCCTCGCCTTTAATAAATTTATTGTTTCCATGCTAAAAGTAGAAAATGTCGTAAAAGCTCCAATAAATCCTGTTGTTATCGCTAACCTCAAATTAGTATTTATCTTGTATTTATCCATAGTAAAATTTGTGATAAAACTTAATAAAAACGAACCTAAAATATTTATCATAAAAGTTTCAATGGGAAACACCGTATGATGCATTTTTGTAAAGTAAATTGTTATTAAGTATCTGAGTACTGCTCCAAAAAATCCTCCAACCCCCATATAAATGTATTCCATGAAAATCTCCCTTTCTATTTACATTTTTAGACAATAAAAAACTCCTATTAGGCCTGTCATCCTAATAGGAGCCATTAGCGTTTCCGCATTTACGGCGAGCTCCATCGCCTTCTCAAATTTGTCATAATTTATTATAATAAACTACAAAGAAAAATGCAATACCCTTTACAATTCCCTTCTACCTTCTAAAGCCCTTGAAAGAGTCACAACATCAGTGTATTCAAGGTCACCGCCTACTGGCACTCCATGGGCAATTCTTGTAACCTTTACTCCTAATGACTTGAGTAGCTTAGCAATGTACATTGCAGTTGCTTCTCCTTCTATATCGGGATTTGTAGCAAGTATTACTTCTTTTACATTCCCATTTTTCACTCTGTCTAAAAGTTCTTTAATTTTTATATCTTCAGGTCCTATACCTTCTATCGGGGAAATAACACCATGAAGTACATGATACACTCCTTTATATTCTCGTATTTTCTCCATTGCCACAACATCCATAGGATGAGAAACAACACATATAAGAGAATTATCTCTTTCTTCATCATTACATATGTTACATACCTCTGTGTCAGTTATGTTGTAACAAATTTTACAATACTTTATTTTTTCTTTAGCATCTATAATCGATTGAGATAAACTTTTTACCTCTTCTGTCGGCATGTTTATTATGAAAAAAGCAAGCCTTTGCGCTGTCTTAGGACCTATACCAGGCAACTTTGACAATTCTTCTATAAGTTTTGCTAAAGATGCCGAATAATAGCCCATTTTTTCACCTCAAAACAGTCCAGGAATATTTAATCCTCCAGTTATCTTTGCCATTTCAGAAGCGATCATTTCTTCTGCATTTCTCAAAGCTTGATTAACCGCAGCTAATACAAGATCTTCCAGCGTTTCAACATCTTCTTTGTCTACTACATCAGGGTTTATTTCAATACTTACAAGCTCTTTTCTGCCATTAGCAACTGCTTTTACCATTCCACCACCGGCAGTAGCTTCCACCGTTTTTTGTACTAATTGTTCTTGCATTTTTTTTATTTCTTCTTGCATTTGCTGGGCTTGTTTAATCATATTATTTATATTAAACCCGCCCGGAAATCCTCCTTTTGCCATAATAATTTAACCTCCTAAAATTTATTCTAAAAACATTTATATGCTTTTTTGAATTATTTGTGAAAATTATATTATCTCTATATCTTCGCCAAAAAACTCTTTAACTTGCTGAACCAATAATTCTTCTTCATTTTTCTTTAATTCAAACTTTAAATGGATTGATTTACCAACCAGTTTTTTTACTATTTCTTCAATAAAACTCTTGTTTTCCGCTTTGTTCAATTCCTCTTTAAATAAAGCATTCTCTTCAGGATATTCTACCACAATTGTACCATTTTTAAAATAAGGAGTTCCTTTTTCTATAAAAGCGTACAAAGCTATTCTTTCTTTTTTTATCGTCTCTTTTACTTCATTCCAAACTTTTTCTAGATCTATATCCTCTTGTTCTATTATTTGTGTTGTTTTTTCTTTTTTTGGTAAAGTATTTCTCTCCTTATTTTCATCTTCTTCTTTTTCTTCTTTTAAAAAAAATTGGCCTTTTGTTAATTTATCCTCTATTTGCTCCACCCTTGATAACAAGCTCAACATATCATAAGAAATCTCCGGTTTTATCAACCTCAAAATAGTTATTTCTAAAAGAGTTAACGGAGATATAGCATATTTAATTTCTCGTTGGAGATTTGTGAATTTTTCTAAAGCATTAGTCAAAAAAGCAGTGCCAAAGTTTTGCACTTTTTCTTTTATCGTTTCTGCATTGCTATACAAAATTTCTTTTAATTCTTCTCCTCCTGTTTTGTAAAGGACCATATCTCTTAGAATATAAGTTAAAGACTTTAAAAAATTTCCTAAGTCTATTCCATAAGATAAAATTTTATCTAACTGTTTCAAAGAAGCTGCTACATCTTTAGCGTTTATATAATCTAAAAGGGAAAATAGCATTTCATCATTAGCTACGCCTAACATTTCACATACATCTTCATAAGTTATAAAACCTTCTTTGTAAGATATGCATTGCTCCAGTAGACTTATCGCATCTCGCATAGAACCATTTCCATAAAGGGCAATAGTTTTAAGTCCTTTATCTTCGATTTTTATTCCACTGTCATTACAAATTCTATCAAGATTTTGAGCAATTAACCGTGTAGGTATTCTTTTAAAGTCAAACCTTTGACATCTTGACAAAATAGTATCAGGCAATTTATCTGGTTCAGTTGTAGCAAGAATAAAAATCACATGAGAAGGGGGTTCTTCTAATGTTTTTAAAAGAGCGTTAAAAGCCCCTGTAGAAAGCATATGCACTTCATCAATTATATATACTTTGTACTTTGTTTGAGAAGGAGCATAAATTACAGACTCTCTTAACTCTCTTACATCATTTACACTGTTATTAGAAGCAGCATCAATCTCTAAAACATCCATAGTAGTGTTGTTATTTATAGCGTGGCAAATATCACAAGAATTGCAAGGCTCTCCCTCTGTATTATTTAAGCAATTAACTGCCTTTGCAAAAATTTTGGCTATACTGGTTTTTCCTGTACCTCTTGTACCTGTAAAAAGATAAGCATGCCCTATCCTATTAAGCTTTATTTGATTTTTTAAAGTTTTTACAATATGCTCCTGCCCCACTACCTCTTTAAAGCTTTTAGGCCTGTACTTTCTATATAAAGACTGATACATACTTTAACACCTCATTATCTTCAATTGTAACAAAAAAAAAGATATATTTCTATATCTTTTAAGAAGCATTTGAAAAAACTTGATTTTTTATCTCTTCTAATCTGTGCTTTTCATTCATGTAAAGAGAAATAAAAGCATCTACTACTTCAGGGTGAAATTGCGTTCCTTTATATTTTAAAAGCTCATTTATCGCTTCTTCAACATTCATTCCCTTTCTGTAAGACCTATCTGAAGTCATGGCATCAAAAGCATCCGCCACGCCAAGAATTGCTGCTTCTATAGGAATTTCCTCTCCTTTTAACCCATAAGGATAACCTTTCCCATCATATCGCTCATGATGCTTTGAAACAGCCTCTAATATCTCTTCTGGTAGATCTATAGGCATCAAAATTTTTCTTGATATCTCTGGATGGCTTTTAATTACTTTATATTCTTCATCTGTAAGTTTTCCCGCCTTCAAAAGAATAGCATCCGAAGTACCTATCTTTCCTACATCATGCAATATCCCAGCAATTCTAAGTTGTTCTATTTTTTCTCTTGAAAGCCCTATATATTCCCCTATCAACGCCGCGTATTGAGATACTCTCATTGAATGCCCTTTGGTGTAAACATCTTTCGCTTCAACTGCATAAGCAAGAGCTTCTATCGTTTTTATAAATAATTTTTTGACCTCATCATAAAGCCTAGAATTCTCAATTGCAACAGAAACTGCACTCGCTATCGACCTCAACAAGCTCATGTTTTTTACTGTTTTAGTAGAGGTCCATACAGTTAATATTCCAATTGTCTCATTTCTTGAAACCAAAGGAACAATAACAGCTGAAAAGACTTCTTTAGCAGCAAAAATAGGAGCTAAATTTTTATCATGTGGAAATTCCTCAACCCTCTTTATTTTTATTTCTTTCAAATTTATTAAATCATTCATATCCTCTCGTGGCAATTCTATTTCATTTAAAATAGGATAGTTTCTAAGCTTTCCCCCTTTTATAAGCAATATAAATTTTTGAGACTTTTTATCATACTCTCTTATAGTACACAGCGGTGAATTGAGCATATTTGCTACTTTTTCCACGATCGCATTTAACACTTCCTTCATGTCACTTCCTGATGTCAAAAGCTTTCCTACATCGTTAATGGCTAATATTTCATTGTTTTTTTCAGCTATTTGCTGTTTAACATGATAAACCTCTGTAATATCCCGGGAAATTCCTTGTATTCCTACTACCTCTCCATCAGTTTTAAGCCTTTTCACATGAGTTTCTGTTATGACCAGTAAGCCTTCTTTACTTTTAAAATTAATCTCCGAAAAATTGATTTTCCCTGCCATCATCTCTTTTAACGTCTCTTTACTTTCTTCATCCACAATCTCCAAAAGGCTTTTCCCTATTAACTCTTGAGGTGTATAATTTAAATATCTTACAACTCTCGAATTTACAAATTCAATAATAAAATTTTTGTCTGTCAACCACAGAATATCCCGAATATTATCAACTAACAATCTATACTTTCTTTCAGAAACTTCTAGCTCGTGAGCTAAAGCTTCTAATTGTTCATACGAAGCCTCCAACTCCGCATTAAATTCTTGCAATTCTTTGTTTTGACGCATTAAATTTTCAGTTTGCTCTTTTAGTTTTATATAACTTTGCGACAACTCCGTTGCCACAGAATTTAGATTTTTCGATAATTCTGCAAATTCTTTTGAGTTGGTAATATTTAAGCGAAAATTAAAATCCCCATCTGCTATTTTTTTTACCCCTTCATTTAATTTTTCAAGGGGTCGAGACAATACTTTAGACAAAATAGCAGATAAACCCATCGAAATTAATAAAATTACACCCCCAATGAAAATTTTATTTTCAAATCCTGATAAAAAATGTACAATAGATAATGCATAAACAGTCATCGAAAAACCAAATAAAACAAAAAATAACTTTTTATTATAATTACTAATCATAAAATCCCCCGTCTTTCTTCTTTTATAGAAAACGACTTTTTATATTATTTCGGATAAAAGCCATAAAAAGTTAAATAGAAATTTTGAGAAGAATTTTGTAAAATATGTATCCTAGAAAAATTATTAAGGTAGATAAAAACCCATAAAAAAATAATACACTCATTCTGAATAACTTTATAAAAACTCAGAATAAGTGCATTTCAAGCATCGGCACTTTTAAAGTCTTTAAAATATATAGGCAAAAATAAAAGGCCGTACACCCAGCTTCGACCTGCCACCATAAGCGTTACATAAGCAGTTGGCTCCACTCAAGCGCCCCTGCGGCACACGGAAGTGCTTGCTTACCGCTGCTTCCTTCCGGACCTGACGGGGTTCACAAGTTTCCGTTGCGCAGGACTCAAGTATCAACGCCACTTACCTATGCCAGACCTTACAATGGTCAGGCCTCAGCCTGGGAATTCAACCCTGCTATAGCGGATTGCAGGTTACAGGGCACCGCTACCTCCCCATCTAGTACGGCCCGAGTATTCCATCTTCCACTTTTCACACACTACTTGGCAATGATTGTGTTGTTTCTGTTTTTTTACCTAGACTTGTATTCAAACTGTAATAGACCATCCAATATAACACAAGATTCTTACAAAATGAAAATCGATAAAAATGGCGGAGAGAGAGGGATTCGAACCCTCGGTACCCCTTTTAGGGGGTACACACGATTTCCAGTCGTGCACCTTCGACCAACTCGGTCATCTCTCCACGTCTATTTTATGGCGGAGAGAGCGAGATTCGAACTCGCGAGGCGAAAAATTCGCCCACTCGCTTTCGAGGCGAGCGCTTTCGACCACTCAGCCATCTCTCCGCACTTATTCTCTTAAAGTCTTAAAGAAATTTTCTAAAAGCATCTTGCATTCATCTTCCATTATGCCAAAATATACTTCTGTTTTACTTCCTAAATCAGGATTGTTTAAAAGGTTTATGACTGTACCAGCAGCACCAGATTTATCACTTTCTGTCCCAATATATACTCTTTTTATACGTGCTTCTAAAATAGCTCCTGCACACATTGGACAAGGCTCTAAGGTGACATACATGCTACAGTCATCCAATCTCCAGCTGCCAAGAGTTTTACAAGCTTCTTTTATTGCCATTATCTCAGCATGAGCTGTAGCATCATTTGTAGCCTCTTTTTGGTTAAATCCTCTTCCAATTATTTGATCATCTTTTACAATAACAGCTCCAACAGGTACTTCTCTAAGTTGGTAACTTTTATTCGCCTCTAAAATAGCAGCTTTCATGAATTTATTAATCATACCACCAACCTACGGCCTTTATTTGTATTCTGCATAAAGGTATTTTACCAGAGAATTATTGTAGTGTCAAGTGCCTCTAAAAAGCTAGGTCCGTGTCAAAAAACCGAATAACAGGCAGTTTACAATACAATTTTAGCCCGGACTTGAACCGGGCTTTTAATATGGTCATCTTAATATGATAAAATTATTAATAGTGCTCAAAATCAGAAATAGGATCTTCAATTAAGGTAGCAAAAATGAATTCATGATAGTGATCATCATCAACAGTAGTTTTTCCTTCAACAAAGTGCACATGCTTATTATCCCCAACATCAATAGCAGGACCAGTTATTACGCCTATCTCATGATGATGATCCTCATAGAAGTCAGTACTGACCAATATTGCATGAACATGACTATCACCATCTGGTATAACTTGGCTGGTGACACCTGCAAAGCGATGATTGTGTTGTTCTTCTTTTCCCTCTTTTCTTTTTTTGTCTTCTGCTGCTAATTTTGTACTACCTAAAAACTCATGGTTATGAGTTTGACCATCGTCTTTTTTATTATTGAAATCAAAATAATTTTTAATTTCCTCAATTGATAGTTCCATATAGCTCAGCCTCCAATAATAATTTTTTTGACCAATAATATTATATGCTTAAGTAAAAAGATAAGTGTATAAAATGAAAAGATATTATAGCGAGCATAGTTAATCAACTTATTAGCTAGTTGATTTATAAAATTTCTAATAATTACATCAATTCTAAACAAAAGTAAAGGGCAGGTATTCAGAAAATACCTACCCTTCAATATATTCTATTTAGTGAGACTAATTCATAAGATGGCCCTTGTAAAATCTCTAAAATTAAAATTTTTTTTTTGCTAGTTTGGTTGCACACCTTCTATGATATCGAGACAATGCATACCATCAACTTCGTCTAAATTCTGGTGCGCCCGGAGGGACTCGAACCCCCAGCCTTTTGATCCGTAGTCAAACGCTCTATCCAATTGAGCTACGGGCGCTTAAGCTATAATATATAATAACACATTTTAATTTTAATTGCAATGTAACTTGCTTTATTTCCCTTACATTATTTTTTTACACTTTCATTTAATTCATTTAATATCTGCTTTAATTCATCCATGTATTTCCCAAAATCAGTCCAATTTCCATTCTTAACTGCTTCCATAGCGTTTTGATATGTTTCATGAGCCTTCTCTATAAGCTGCTTTTGTGTATCATTTGCTGTATTCGAAGGTACAGTTTGCTGAGATATTTGCTGAGCATTCAGGTTAAATAATTTATTCAAAGCATTTTTTAGAGTATCTTCCATTACAATCTGGTCTTTATAAGCTACTATCACTCTCTTTACTTCTGGCAACGCATTCTGATTTTGAGATTGTATATACAAAGGCTCTACATAAAGCATAGAATCATCAATTGGTATCGAAAGGAGATTTCCTCTATTGACTGTTGAGCCTTGTTGGTTCCACAAACTTAATTCTTTAGAAATATTAGGGTCTTGGTCAATCATGTTTTCTATTTGCAAAGGTCCATAAATAATGGTATTTTTAGGAAATTTATATACAATAAGTTTACCATAATTTTTTCCGTCCATTCTTGCTGCCATCCAAGCCACCATATTAGCTTTTGTGGCAGGAGTATAAGGTATCATTAAAATGTATTCCTCTTTAGTTTCTCCTGGCAGCTTCATTATCATATATTGAGATTCTTGATACTCTATTTTATCTTCAAATTTTTCTTTTGCAATATCCCATGCATCTTCTTTATTGTAAAACACTTGTGGGTCAGTCATATGATAATTTTTATAAACCTCTGCTTGAATGTCAAATAGAAATTGAGGATATCTTATATGTTGTTTCAAACCATAAGGCATTTCTTTTATATCTCTAAATAGTGTAGGGAAGATTTTGCTATATACTTTTACTAAAGGATCATTATTGTCTGAAATATAGTACTTAACATCCCCATTATAAGCATCTATAACTACCTTCACAGAATTTCTTATATAATTGATTCCCACACTTCCATAAGGCTGAGAATACGGATAATTAGTAGAATATGTGTAAGCGTCTATTATCCAATATAGTTTACCATTATCTATTACAATGTAAGGGTCATCGTCATAGAGCAAAAAAGGAGCTATTTTAGAAACCCTTTGCTCTATATTGCGATATATGAGTATCTTACTGTCTTTTGTTATATCAGCAGACAATAAAATTCTTGCATCCCCTGTATATATGCTAAAAAGAATTCTATTTATAAATGTCATAGGTATACCTGTAGTTCCTTTATAATTTGTCTGGACATTTTTGTCTCCAGAAGGATAATCAAATTCTCCAGTTTTCGTATTTACAATAGCATAATTGTTAGTAAGTTCTCCAAAATAAATTTCAGGCCTATCAATTTTTATATCAGTATTGGTAGAAGGTGGTACGTTTTTTATTATCATAGCCGGTTGGCCTGTTGGGGTAACATCATTGACTAGAGACATTACTACACCGTAGCCATGGGTATATTTTAAATGCAAATTTATCCATGTTTTTGCTTGAGGAGATAAACTCTCATGGTCCATCTCTCTTGCTGCTAAAAATACTTGCCTGTACTTTCCATTTATTGTATACCTATCTATATCAATGTCATTAAACTTGTAATAAAGTCTTATCGCTTGTAATTGATTATACGCCTGTTTAACTGGTCTATAGTCGTTAATCATTATATTATCAATAGTAGCCTTATTTTCTTCCAAAACTTTAGGAGTTAACTCTTTTTTCATATCATAATTTTTTTCTGTTACTCTATCTAACCCAAAAGCCTTTTTTGTGTATTCTATGTTATAGTTTATATATTTTTTTTCTTTGTCCAACTCATTAGGAGAAACAATTAAATTCTGAACGGCTGTTTCAGTGAGCACCATTATGGCTGCTAAAATTATTATAATAGCTGGAGCAGCAACTATATATTTTATATTTTTCCTATAAAATCCTACCAAAAGCAAAATTGCTGCTACAAAAGAAACTATTGCAAGTGCCCTGTAAAACTGCAGTGAAACGTGAATATCAGTATAAGTCGCTCCAAAAACTATACCTTTTGTAGAATACAAAAGTTTAAAAGTTTTTAAATAATACCCTATGCCCATGAGTACAAAAAAGATAAATCCTAAAAGTACAAGTTCTTTAAATGCTTTTATTAAAATGTCTTTGTTATAAATGGCTTTAAATAAATTTCCGTCTCTATCTGAAATTTCATAAAACCTTGTTTTGTCAGACAAGTATATTAGTCCATATGCAATTATTATGACAACTATCATCACAGGTATAAACACAATTAATAGATTATAAATATCATATAAAAGCGGTAACTTAAACATATAGAAGCTAATATCTTTATGAAATATAGGGTCAGTTTCATTAAAATTTACAGAATTTACAAAAAACAATAAATCATTCCACCAATTTGTTGCTGCATATAGTGTTATAAATAG
Source organism: Thermoanaerobacter sp. CM-CNRG TB177 (assembly GCF_018588165.1). Lineage (NCBI taxonomy): Bacteria > Bacillati > Bacillota > Clostridia > Thermoanaerobacterales > Thermoanaerobacteraceae > Thermoanaerobacter > Thermoanaerobacter sp. CM-CNRG TB177. The sequence goes on along the minus strand of NZ_JAFCAC010000057.1, from coordinate 32,298 downwards.
TGCAGTTAATAAAGAAACAACAATACCCACTCTTCTATATATGTTAACATTCTTTTTAACGATTATATCCTGTGCAAAGTTAACATAATCTCTTATTATTTTGTCTGCATAAAAGTACAACACCATAAATACAAGAATGAAAATCGGCACACCCATTGTAAACTGAGTCAAAAATTTTTTAAAAAATACATCAAGATAATGCAAATCAGAAAACCATTGAAAATCTACGATGAAGTTTACCAAACTTACAATAATTCCTAAAATCGCAAAAATTAAAATGATCAAAGAAATTAAAAAGATATTAGGTTTTTTCAAACTTAGCACCCCTTTTTTTATAGCTTTTCTTTTTATTAATTATATCATAACCTTGACATGTATCTTTAAATAAAGAAAGTTAAATAAAGAAAGAAGAATAAAGTTAATAAATATTTAATAACTTGTAACATTCTATTAATTGACTTTTAATTTCTAAAATGCTATATATTCATTATATAAACAAAATATTGGTATGATAGTTATAGGAGGAAAAACCATGAAAAAAACATTGAAAATAATAATTTTTATTGTGATAGGTATCATCCTCTCCGTTGGTGTGGGAACTTATATATTTTATAAAAATATTCACGGCCTTGCTTCTCATGAAAAAGATACTTCTGCTGTCAACAAAAATAAATCTCAAAATAACAAAATAGAAAATATAAAAAGAAAAAATATTCTTTTTGTGGGCAGTGATGAAAATAATTTATCAGATACTATTTTAATAATAAATTATGACCCTTTAAATAAAAAAATAAATATATTATCAATTCCAAGAGATACATATTATCCAAGACCTGGATTTAACGCCCCAGAAGAGAAAAAAATAAATGCTGCATTTTCTGAAGAAAAAATAGATGGGTTAAAAAATGCAGTAGAAAATTTACTAAATATCAAAATTGATAATTATGTAATTTTAAATTATGAAGGTTTTAAAAAAATAATAGATACAATTGGAGGAGTAGAAGTTGATGTACCTTTTAACATGAAATACGATGACAATAGTGCAAATCCCCCTCTTCATATAGATTTAAAAAAAGGCAGACAAGTATTAGATGGAGAAAAGGCAATCCAGTTTATAAGATATAGACATGGTTATGTAGACGGTGACCTTGGAAGAATAAAGGCACAGCATCAATTTCTCGAAGCTTTATTGAAAAAAATACTGCAACCTTCAATATTACCAAAAGTGCCTTCTTTAGCAATAACAATAAGTCAATATTTGAAAACAGACTTATCTGCTTCTGAAATAACTCAATATGCTTATCAATTCATTAAAGATAAGCCTTCAACTATAGATGCAATTGCGCTTCCTGGAGAAGGGGGATATGAGGGCAATACCAGTTATTTCTTTGTAGATAGTATAAAAACTCAAGAAATAGTAAAAGAACTTTTCATCGATGAGGTCTCAAACTCAAATATTTCAACTACGTCTTCACTTGAAAATAAAAACATAAAAATAGAAATTTTAAACGGTGCAGGAATACCGGGACTTGCCACGAAATACGCTGAAATTCTAAAAAACGAAGGCTTCAATGTTGTGAAAATTGGAAATGTAGTCGGTATGACTTTCAATTCTTCTCGCGTATACGCAAGGACAGATGAAGAAAAAGCTAAAAAAGTTGCAAAAGCACTTTTTATAACTAATGTAGAAAAAGATATATCACCTGATGTAAAAGTAGATGTGACAGTAATACTTGGAAAAGACAAAAAATAATAAAATAGAGCAACCACATAATAAAATGGCGGAGAAGGAGGGACTCGAACCCTCGCGCCGGGTTATCCCCGACCTACAGTCTTAGCAGGACCGCCCCTTCACCATCTTGGGTACTTCTCCACACTGGTTGCTCATAAAAAATATTAATTTTATGGCGGAGAGGGTGGGATTCGAACCCACGGCCCCTTCTCGGGGTCACTGGTTTTCAAGACCAGCTCCTTAAACCACTCGGACACCTCTCCCTGCTGGGACGATATAAAGTATATCATACACCAGCAGTATTGTCAATATACATTTATTTCTTTATAATATCTACTCTCATGTAAGGTCTTAAAACTTCTGGTATGACAACTGAACCATCTTCTTGCTGATAATTTTCTAATATTGCAGCAAAGGTCCTTCCTACAGCGACGCCAGACCCATTTAAGGTGTGAACATATTGTGCTTTGCTTCCATCTTTAGGTCTGTACTTTATATTAGCTCTTCTAGCTTGAAAATCTTCACAATTGCTACAAGAGGAAACTTCTACATATCTTCCATAGCTTGGCATCCACACTTCTATGTCATATTTTTTTGAAGCAGTAAAGCCTAAATCACCTGTGCATATGGCCACCACTCTATAAGGAAGTCCCAACAGTTGTAAAACCTCTTCCGCATCTTTAGTCATTTTTTCTAATTCTTCATAGGATTTGTCTGGTTCTGTAAATTTGACAAGTTCAACTTTGTTGAATTGGTGCTGCCTTATAAGTCCTCTTGTATCTCTTCCCGCGGAACCTGCTTCTTGTCTGAAACATGCGCTATAAGCACAATGATATATTGGAAGCTTGTCACCATCTATTATTGTATCTCTGTACATATTGGTTACAGGTACTTCTGCCGTGGGTATCAAAAAATAATCAGTACCGTAAACCTTGAAAGCATCTTCTTCAAATTTAGGAAGTTGTCCTGTGCCAAGCATACTCCTTCTATGTACTATAAATGGAGGAAACACCTCAGTATACCCATGTTTTTCAACGTGTAAGTCCAGCATGAAATTTATAAGTGCCCTTTCTAAACGAGCCCCAAGACCTTTGTAAAAAGTGAACCTTGAGCCTGTTACTCTCGCTGCAGCTTCAAAGTCTAAAATATCCAGTTCTTCTCCTATTTCCCAATGAGATTTTGGTTCAAAGTCAAATTTTCTCGGTTCACCCCATCTTCTTACTTCAACATTATCTTCATCGCTATCCCCTATTGGCACACTTTCATGAGGTATATTAGGGATTGTCCACAAAATTCCCTCCAATTGTTCTTCTACCTCTTTTACTTCTTGCTCCATTTCTTTTATTTTGCTGGACAATTCTTTCATTTCAGCTATCAAGTCGCTGACATCTTTTCCTTCTCTTTTAAGTTTTGCAATATTATCTGATTCTACATTTCGCCTATTTTTTAATGCTTCTAATTCTACTAACATCTGTCTTCTTCTTTCATCTAGTTTTAAAAATTTATCTATATCCGCCTTGTCCTTTTTAAGCTCAATAGCCCTCTTAATAGCTTCAGGATTGCCTCTTATTCTTTTTACATCTATCATACAAACAACCTCCTTTAAAAGTAATTCCCGTCCCACAAAGGGACGGGAATGCCGTGTTGCCACCCTCTTTTGGCTTAAATAAGCCCTCCACATGATTTAACGGTCGCCCGAAGGTCATTACACCTTAGCTCCGGGATGGAATTCATAAGTAAAACTTACTGGTTCGCACCCACCACCAGCTCTCTTAAAAGTTTATACTTACTACTCGTCCCTTCATTGCCGACATATTTTTTTAATATTATACTACTTTATCAAACTACTTTCAATAGCTATTTTCCAGACATAGAACCAACTCTATTAGGAGGCCATATCCTAAAGACTATTTTGCCCAAAATTTGATCTTTAGATACGTACTTATGCTGCCAAAATCTGCTATCCATAGATTCATTTCTATTATCTCCCAACATAAAGTAATGACCAGGCGGAACAACATATGGGCCAAAATTTCCCTTCATTGGTTCTTTTATATAAGGCTCCTTCACCACCTCGCCATTTCTTATTAATACTCCATTTTTTATTTCAATTACATCTCCACCTATTCCTATCACTCTTTTTACAAAGTTAACCTTTGGGTTGTCAGGAAAGCGGAATACTACAATGTCTCCTCGCTTTACAGGTTCAAATTTGTATATAAACTTGTTTACAATGAATTTATCATTTAACTGAATAGTATCTAGCATTGAACCTGTGGGTACATCTACCAATTCGAAAACATACGTTCTTATAAACAGAGCAATCAAGAAAGCGAGAGCTATAGTAAATATCCAGCTTAATATTTCTTTTTGTACGTTTTTGTCCATATTTTCTCTCCTCACTTAAAAGTACAGTGATATTATAACATAAACTTCAAACAAATTCTAATTTTTTTATTTCGTATGTATAATTCTCTAATATATGTCAATAATTAAATTAAAGCACATATTGGGAGAGATGTAAAATGAGAGAAATAGAATATCTTTTAGATTTGGCGGAAATAAAAGATACAGAGTACAAAAACTTGCTAGCATTACTTTCCTTAATAGATTTGTTGGTAGAAAAAGGAATCATAACGCGACATGAACTTGCTCAAAAGTCAAAAGAAATAGCAAAAATAAAAACCGCCCTTTAAAAATCCGTTTCGGCGGATTTTTTATTTTTACAATAGACTTTCATTGATTCTCATATTATAATAAAGTGAAAGGAGGTTAATAGGGTGAACAATTATTTAAAATACAGCGATATAATTAAAAAAATAATACTTATTGTTTCCGTTTTTATTATATTTTATTTGGTCATATTTAAAATTATTCCTTTTTTGATGCCGTTTGTAATGGCTTTGATTTTCGCTGTAATAATTGATCCTGGAGTAAATTTCTTGGAAAAGAAATTAAAGGTGCCAAGAGGATTAGCATCCTTTATTTTACTTTTGATATTAATAGGTGTGATAGGATCACTTATTGCAATAATAGTAACACAACTTATATATGAACTAAGTTCTCTTGCAGAAATAAGCACAAATTACGCAAATACTATTAATGATGCAATTTTAAATCTTGTTGACAGAATAAGGACCTATTACATATCATTGCCTCCAAATATTACCTCCCTTATTGAAAGCAACATGCATTCTATTTTAAATTATATATCTTTATTTGCAAAGAATCTTGCTACATGGCTTTTGAATTTTGCAACAAAATTGCCTAATTTTTTCTTTATGACTTTGATAACACTCGTTGCTACTTTTTTTATAAGCAAAGATAAACAGCTTATACTAGATTTTATAAAAAGGCAGATTCCATCTCATTGGGCACAGCATGCAAAAAATATTCAGGTAGACCTTTTAAAGACATTTTTCGGTTATCTGCGAGCAGTAGCAACAATAATGCTTATAACCTTTTTGGAAGTCTCCATAGGCCTTGCAATGATAGGTTTTGACTATCCATTTCTATTGGGTCTTCTTGTAACCATTGTAGATGCATTGCCCGTACTTGGTTCTGGTGCTGTCATGGTACCATGGGCGCTTTATAACATCATAATGAAAAACTACATGGTAGGGATATATCTTTTAATACTGTACGGCTTGGTGGTAGTTGTAAGACAGATGATAGAGCCTAAGATTGTAGGTCAGAGTATCGGACTTCATCCTCTTGTTACGCTTTTATCTATGTTTATAGGTGCAAAACTTTTCGGTGCTTTAGGGCTTGTAATAGGGCCTGTATTTGTAGTAGTATTTAAAGCTCTTCAAAAAGCAGAAATTATTCCTCCTTGGAAATAAAATAAGGGCATTTTGCCCTTATTTTATTTCATCTATTAGATTTGCCATCTCTATTGCGGTAACGGCTGCCTCAAAACCTTTATTGCCACCTTTTGTTCCCGCCCTTACAATAGCTTGCTCAATTGTATCTGTGGTAAGAACACCAAATATAACTGGAACTTCTGTATCAAGAGATATTTTTGCAATACCTTTTGATACCTCATTTGCAACATAATCAAAATGGGGTGTCTCTCCTCTTATTACTGCTCCAAGTGCAATTACTGCATCATATCTTTTAGATTCAGCCATCTTTTTAGCTATAAGCGGTATTTCAAATGCTCCAGGTACCCACGCAATTTCAATGTTTTCATTTAAAGCACCATGCCTTTTTAGGGCATCAAGTGCCCCTTCGAGAAGTTTGTTCGTTATGAATTCATTGAATCTGCTTACTACAATTCCAAATTTCTTTCCTTCTGCTATAAGTTTTCCTTCATATATTTTCATAAACTATACACTCTCCTTATTAATATTCTTTCATTATATACTTAATAATTACATTTAATTCATTTTTTTGTAGCATTTTACACTTCCAAAATTAGATGTCCCATTTTTTCCTTTTTTGTCTTGAGGTATTTTTCATTATAATGATTTGGACAAATTTCTATAGAAACCCTTTCTACAACATCAAGGCCATAGTCTGATAATTCCGTAATTTTTTGCGGATTATTTGTCATAATCCTTATCTTTTTAACTCCTATATCTTTCAAAATCTGTGCAGCTATATTGTACTCTCTTAAATCGGGTGGAAAACCAAGCTTAATATTCGCTTCAACAGTATCAAGCCCTTGATCTTGCAGATGATACGCTTTAATCTTGTTTAAAAGTCCTATGCCCCTTCCTTCCTGCCTCAGATAAACTAGTACTCCTCCTTCCTGTCCTATTCTTTCCATTGCCGCATGAAGCTGGTCACCACAGTCACATCTTAGCGACCCTAATATATCCCCTGTAAGACATTCAGAATGTATCCTTACAAGTACAGGTTCTTTATTTACATCTCCTTTAATCAGAGCTACATGCTGTTTTCCTGTTAATATTTCTTCATATCCAACAATTTCAAAATTTCCATACTTCGTTGGAAGTTTCGCCTGTGCTACCCTTCTCACAAGTATTTCATTTTTCATTCTGTACTTTATCAAATCTTCAATAGATATGATTCTTAATCCAAATTTTTTTGCAAACTCTAAAAGGTCAGGCAACCTTGCCATATTTCCATCGTCTTTTATGATTTCGCATATTACTCCAGCGGGTTTGAGTCCTGCAAGAACTGCAAGGTCTACAGCCGCTTCTGTATGCCCTGCCCTTACTAATACACCACCATCTTTGGCTCTTAAAGGAAAGATATGTCCTGGCTTTGTAAAATCTTCCGGCTTTGAATTATCGTCTACTAATTTCTTCACTGTCAGCGCTCTTTCAAATGCAGAAATACCAGTGGTACATTCTTTATAATCTACAGATACAGTAAAAGCAGTTTCTTTATGGTCAGTATTATTCTCAACCATCTGGTAAATGCCAAGCTCATTAAGTCTCTTTTCTGTCATCGGAACACATACAAGACCCCGTCCATATTTTATCATAAAATTAATGTGTTCTCCTGTAACTTTTTCTGCTGCCATAACTAAGTCGCCTTCATTTTCCCTATTTTCATCATCTACCACAATAATCATTTTCCCTTGCTTTATATCTTCTATTGCATCTTCTATCCTATCAAACATTGGTCTTTCCTCCTTAACTTAGAAAAGCCATCAACATCTATATAAATCCATTTTCTTTTAATAAATCTTTTATATCCTTTTTCCCTATTAGTTTTTCTACATACTTAGAAAGTATATCAACTTCGATATTTACACTATCTCCTACCCCTTTATAACCCAATGTGGTCTTAAGCATTGTATGTGGAATAACTGAAACAGTAAAATAATCATATCCATCCTCAACAACCGTTAAACTTATACCATCAACCGCAATACTTCCCTTACGGGCAATGTATTTTGTAAATTTCTCATTGATAGCTATTTTAAATATAAAAGCATTTTTTTCCTGCCTTTTCTCTATGATTTTTCCAACGCAATCTATATGGCCAGTTACAATATGCCCGCCCATTCTCCTTCCAACTTGAAGTGCTCTTTCAAGATTGACAATGCTTCCAGTTTTCAGATCTTTTAAATTACTTGCCCTCATGGTTTCAGGCATAACATCAGCCGCAAAACTTTCGTCTGATATATTAGTAACAGTTAAACATACACCGTTAACTGCTATGCTATCACCTATTTTTGTTTCCTCAAGGACTTTGCTACATTTTATAACAATTTTTGTAAAAGTACCATGTGTAATATTCTTAACAGTTCCTGTTTCTTCTATAATTCCAGTAAACATACGCCATAACCTACTTTCTTACATATGCTGTTATTAGTATATCATCATCTATTCTATCAATCTCCACATCTTTTAATTCTATTGAATTTCCTATATCCGAAAAACCTATACCTTCTACAGGTGTTAAAGCATTTTTTCCTCCTATTATTCTAGGTGATATAAAAAACATAACTTTATCAACAATTCCCTCTTTAAATGCAGACCAATTTAATGTCCCACCGCCTTCAATCAATACACTATCAATTCCCCTCTCTCCAAGTTTTACCATTAGCTCTTTTAAAGGTACTTTTCCATTGTCATTCTTTAATATAATAACTTCAATATCCATGTCTTCAAGCTTCTTTCTCACATTGTTTGGCATAAGTTCTGTTGTAGCAATTATCGGTTTTGCCGTTTTGTCTCTTATTACATTTGAGTCAAGTGGAATTCTACCTCTACTATCCACAATAATCCTTACAGGATTTTTATACCCCTCCAACCTTGTTGTAAGCATTGGGTTATCCTTAATTACTGTATTTACCCCAACCATAATAGCGGATACCCGTCCTCTTATTTTATGAGCAAATTTTCTTGATTTCCTATTTGTAATCCATTTAGAATTTCCATTATAACAAGCAATCTTACCATCAATACTCATAGCAGATTTTAATATCACAAAGGGAAATTTTGTCGTAATATATTTAACAAATATTTCGTTGAGTTTCCTCGCTTCTTTCTCCATCATCCCCACATGTACTTCTATTCCCGCCTCTTTTAACCTTTTTATACCGTTCCCGCTAACCTTAGGATTTGGGTCTTCCATCGCTATATACACTCTCTTAATGCCAGATTTAATTATTTCTTCAACACAAGGAGGCGTTTTGCCATAATGGCTGCAAGGTTCAAGTGTTACAAACATAGTAGAACCTTCAACATTTTCAACTGCATTTTTTAATGCATTTACTTCAGCATGTGGCCCTCCAAAATATTCATGATAACCCTCACCTATTATTTTTCCATTTTTAACTATTACAGCACCCACAAGTGGATTAGGATTTGTGTATCCCCATCCTTTTTTAGCCAGTGTTAAAGCCCTTTTCATATATTCTTCCAATTTAATCCCTCCTATACTAAAAAATCCTGAAGGTTAAACCTTCAGGGTTAAAAAAACCCCCAGAGAACATATTCCCTGGGGAATATTTCTCCTTCTCCCATCCAGACTTTAACTGTCGGCCTCGGAATTTCACCGAGTCTGCCAAAAGGCTCGCGGGCTATACCGCCGGTACGGAATTTCACCGATCCCTGAAGGTTTTATCCAATTGTATTTTCAACAGTTCCACCTGCGGGGATAAATGGAAGCACCATTTCGTCTTTGTCTATAATACATTCTATCATAAAAGGTCTTTTTTGACTATAGGCTTTTTTAAAAGCTTTTTCAAATTCCTCTTTTGTTGTCACTCTTATTCCTTCTACTCCAAAATCATTGGCAAGATTTGCAAAGTTTAAATTTGCATTTAAATCTGTCTGCGAAAATCTTTTATTGTACAAAAGATTTTGCCATTGTCTTACCATACCTAAAGTCCGGTTGTTGAGTAATACCGTTATAACCGGAATATTGTATACTGCAGCTGTCTCCAAAGCATGTATATTCATTCTTAAACTTCCATCACCTGCAATGTTCACAACCCTTTTGTCTGGCTTTCCCACCTGTGCACCTATTGCAGCAGGAAGCCCAAAGCCCATTGTCCCGAGTCCTCCTGAGGTAACAAAAGTCCTCGGCTGCTTAAATTTATAATACTGCGCAGCCCACATTTGATTTTGTCCCACTTCCGTGGCTATTATAAGGTCATCGTTTGAAAGCTGTTGAATTTTTTCTACTATCCACTGAGGCCTTAAAACTTCATCGTTTTTATACTTTAATCCGTGCTTTTCTCTCAAGAAAGAAATTTCCTCTAACCATTCCTTTCTTTCAATGAATGAAAGTTTATTCATTAAGAGTCTTAAAACTTCTTTTACTTTACCTATAATTGCTACATCTACTTCTACATTTTTCCCTAATTCTGCAGGGTCAATATCAATATGGATTATTTTAGCATTTGGTGCAAGTCCTCCTGCTTTGCCAGCAACTCTGTCGCTAAATCTCGTCCCTATCGCTATCACAAGGTCTGATTTATACACAGCCAAATTCGCAAATCTGCTTCCATGCATACCAATAAGACCTAATGACAAAGGATGGTCTTCTGGAAAAGCTCCCAATCCCATCAAAGAAGTAGCAACAGGTATATTGGTCTTCTCGGCAAATTCTACGAGTTCGTTTGATGCTTCTCCCCAAATCACTCCTCCTCCTGCAAAGATTACAGGTTTTTTACTTTGTAAAATAAGCTCTATAGCTTTGTCTAATTCTTTTTGCGAAACTACTCCATTGATATCGTTTTTTATATCAATACTATCTCCTATTCCCTTTACATATTCTATATCGGCGTTTTGTATATCTTTTGGAATATCTACTAATACAGGACCTGGTCTTCCACTCTTAGCAATTGCAAATGCCTGTCTTATAGTATCTGTTAATTTATCAGGAGACTTTACAATAAAGTTGTGTTTAGTTATAGGCATTGTAATACCTGTTATATCTACTTCTTGAAAAGCATCCTTTCCTATAAGATTTGTAGGCACCTGTCCTGTTATCGCCACAACAGGTACAGAATCCATATAAGCGTTGGCTATACCCGTAACAAGATTGGTAGAACCAGGGCCAGAGGTAGCAAAACAAACCCCTACTCTTCCAGTAACTCTTGCATAGCCATCTGCCATATGTGCCGCCATCTGTTCGTGTGTTGCTAATATGTGTCTTAAATCAGAATCATACAGTGCATCATAGATAGGGATAACTGCTCCTCCAGGTATGCCAAATATGGTATCAATACCTACTTCTTTTAAAACTTCTATTACAACTTGTGCACCTTTTAATATCACAAGGCTCCCCCCTTAAAAACTGCTCCTTTACTTGCAGAAGTTACCTGTTTAGCATATCTTGCCATATAACCAGTTTTAATCTTCGGCTCAGGTCTCACCCATTTTTTTAGTCTTTCTTTTATTTCCTCCTCACTTAACTTGACATTAATTTTTCTTGCTGGTATGTCTATTTCAATTATGTCTCCATCCTGAAGTATAGCTATTTCTCCTCCTTCCATAGCTTCCGGAGAGACGTGTCCTATGGAAGCTCCTCTTGTTGCACCTGAAAATCTACCGTCTGTTATAAGTGCCACATCTTTGTCAAGTCCCATACCTGCAAGGGCTGAAGTAGGACTTAACATTTCTCTCATTCCCGGTCCACCTTTTGGTCCTTCATATCTTATTACAACTACATCGCCTTTTTGTATTTTTCCTCCATATATTGCTTTAATAGCTTCTTCTTCAGAATCAAATACTTTTGCTGGTCCTTCGTGTCTTAGCATCTCCTCTGCTACTGCAGATGCTTTTACAACAGCTCCCTCTTTTGCAATGTTACCGTACATTATCACAAGGCCTCCAGTACTGCTGTAAGGATTGTCTATTGGCCTTATCACATCATGATTTAAAATTTTCGCGTCTTTTATATTCTCTCCCAATGTCTTTCCCGTAACTGTTAACACTTCAGCATTTATAAGGTTAGCTTTCGTCAGTTCTTTTAAAACAGCCGATACTCCCCCTGCAAAATACAAGTCCTCTATGTGGTATTTTCCCGCTGGGCTTAACTTACATAAATTGGGTACTCTCCCGCTTATATCGTTTATTTCATCAAGAGATATTTCTACCCCTGCCTCATGGGCTATAGCCTTTAAATGCAAAATTGTATTTGTGGAACCGCCTAAAGCCATGTCTAAACTAAAAGCGTTTATGAATGCCTCTTTTGTGAGTATATCGGAAGGCTTAATTCCTCTCTCTACAAGCTCCATGATTTTCATTCCAGCTTGCTTTGCAAGTCTTATTCTTTCAGAATAAACAGCCGGAATCGTACCATTTCCTGGAAGCCCCATTCCTAAAGCTTCTGTCAAGCAATTCATAGTGTTTGCAGTAAACATTCCCGAACAGGAACCGCAAGTAGGACAGGCGTTAAGTTCTATTTTATAAAGGTCTTCATCCGAGATTTTCCCAATTTTATGGGCTCCTACAGCTTCAAAAACGCTGCTTAAATCGCACACATCACCATTACACTTTCCTGCAAGCATTGGGCCTCCGCTTACAACTATTGCAGGAATATTTAGGCGTGCTGCTGCCATAAGCATTCCCGGTACTATTTTGTCGCAATTAGGTATAAGCACAAGCCCGTCAAAACCGTGAGCTGTAGCCATGATTTCTATACTATCTGCTATAAGCTCTCTACTTCCCAGTGAATATTTCATACCTTTATGGTTCATGGCAATGCCATCACAAACACCAATAGTGGAAAACTCTATAGGAGTTCCTCCAGCCATTCTGATGCCTGCTTTTACAGCTTCAGCTATTTTGTCAAGGTGAATATGTCCTGGTATAATTTCGTTTTTCGAATTTGCAACTCCTATAATAGGCCTTTTTATCTCTTCATAAGTCAAGCCTAAAGCATATAAAAGTGACCTATGTGGTGCCTTTTCGACTCCCTTTTTTATGCTTTCGCTTATCAATATCCTCACCCCTTTATATACTCCACCACTTTATCTCCCATCTCCTGAGTATTTAAAATTATTCCTTCTCCCAAATCAAAAGTCCTATAACCTGCCTCTAAAACTTTATTTACTGCATCCTTTATGTCATTAGCAGCATCAAGTAGATTAAAAGAATATTCCAGCATCATAGCAACTGACAGTATTGTAGCTAAAGGATTTGCTTTTTTTGTTCCAGCAATATCTGGAGCAGAACCGTGTATAGGTTCATAAAGTCCTACTTTATCTTCTCTTAAACTAGCGGAAGGAAGTACTCCTATAGAACCTACAATTTGTGCAGCCTCGTCACTTAATATATCGCCAAACATATTGGAAGTGAGAATTACATCAAATTGAGAAGGATTTTTAACGAGTTGCATTGCGCAATTATCTACATACATATGATTTAATTCAACCTCAGGATATCTCTTACTTACCTCGTCTACTGTTTTTCTCCACAATCTTGAAGAATCCAAAATGTTTGCTTTGTCTACAGAAGTGACTTTTTTCTTTCTCTTTAAAGCCGCTTCAAAGGCAATGACCGCTATCCTTTCTATTTCTGAGGTTTGGTACACTTCTGTATCATAAGCCTTAAAACCATAATCTATAGTAACTGTTCCTCTCGGTCCAAAATAAATTCCACCAGTAAGTTCTCTTACCACAAGAATATCCAAACCCTCTTTTAATAGTTCATTCTTTAAAGGTGAAGCTTCTTTTAAAGGAGGATAAAGAACAGCAGGCCTTAGATTTGCATAAACCCCTAGGCTTTTTCTTAAAGCTAGAAGCCCTGCTTCTGGCCTTTTATCTCCCTCAAGGTTATCCCATTTGGGGCCTCCCACTGCTCCCAAAAGTACAGCATCACTGGAAAGACACGCATTTTTTGTCTCTTCCGGATATGGAACACCGTATTTGTCTATAGCTTCTCCCCCAAAGTGATATTTTTTTACATCAAATTTCAGTTTATATTTTTTTTCTATAGCAGATAAAACTTTTAATCCTTCTTCTATAACTTCAGGTCCAATTCCATCTCCAGGCAGTACTGCAATTTTAAACAATGTCACACCTTCTTTCTGACATAATTTATAAGTCCACCATATTTCATTATTTCTTTTATGAATTCAGGAAAAGGTTGAGCTTTAAATTCCGTTCCCTTAGTCAAATTTTTTATGATTCCATTATCTGTATCAACCAAGACCATATCTCCTTCTTCAATCCCATCTACCGCTTCTTTGCATTCTAATATTGGAAGCCCTATATTTATCGCATTTCTAAAAAAAATTCTGGCAAAAGACTTGGCAATTATACAGGATATACCAGATGCTTTAATAGCGATTGGCGCGTGCTCTCTGGAAGAGCCACAACCAAAATTTTCACCTACCACCAATATGTCTCCTTCTTTAACTTTATTCTTAAAGTCTTTGTCTAAGTCTTCCATACAATGCTGTGCCAATTCCTGTGGATCTGAAGTGTTTAAAAACCTCGCTGGTATTATAACGTCTGTATCTATATTGTCCCCATATTTTATGGCTTTCCCTTGCATCATTCCACCTCCTCTGGACTTACGATATATCCTGCAATAGCCGAAGCAGCCGCAACAGCTGGACTTGAAAGATACACTTCGCTTTCAGGATGTCCCATTCTTCCTACAAAATTTCTGTTAGTAGTTGTCAACGCCCTTTCTCCTCTAGCCAAAATTCCCATGTGCCCGCCAAGGCAAGGTCCACAAGTAGGAGTAGAAACTGCGGCGCCTGCTTTTATAAACTCCTCAATGTAACCTCTTTTGACACATTCAAGGTATATTTCCTGTGTGGCAGGGAAAATTAAAAGTCTTACATCAGGATGAACCTTTTTGCCTTTTAGTATCTTATACGCTATCTCCATATCTGAGAGACGTCCATTCGTACAAGAGCCAATAACTACCTGATCTATTTTCACTTTTCCAACCTCATCAATGCTTCTAGTGTTTTCAGGCAAATGAGGAAATGCTACTTGAGGTCTTATCTCATCTAAATTTATCTCATAAACTTCACTGTACTCGGCGTCTTCATCTCTTTCAAACACTTTATATTCTCTTTTTGCTCTCCCCTTAACATATGCCTCGGTAATTTCGTCAAAATCGAAAATACCGTTTTTAGCCCCTGCTTCTATTGCCATATTGGCAATTGTGAATCTATCGTCGATTGACAAAGCTTTTATATTCCCTGTAAATTCCATAGATTTGTATAAAGCTCCGTCAACTCCTATTTTTCCGATTATATACAAGATAACATCTTTTCCACTTACCCATTTTTGTAAATTGCCTTTTAATACAAATTTTATAGCTTCCGGTACTTTAAACCATGCCTTGCCAGTAGCCATTGCTGCCGCCATGTCAGTACTTCCTACACCTGTAGAAAAACAGGTAAGAGCGCCATAAGTGCATGTATGAGAATCGGCACCTATCACCACATCCCCGGGAAGTACAAGTCCTTTCTCGGGTAAAAGAGCGTGCTCTATCCCCATTTGCCCTACTTCAAAGAAATTCACTATTCCATGTTTTTTTGCAAATTTTCTCATTATATTCACTTGCTCTGCCGATTTTATGTCCTTATTAGGTACAAAATGGTCAGGAACAAGGGCAATTTTAGTTTTGTCAAACACCTTTTCTTTTCCTATTTTCTCAAATTCCTTTATAGCAACAGGAGCAGTGACGTCATTGCCCAACACCATATCTACATCTACTTCTATTAACTCTCCTGCTTTGACCTCTCTACCAATTTTTGCCGACAATATCTTTTGTGTCAATGTTAAGCCCAAGCTTCTCCCTCCTTAAAACTTCTAAATTCTTCTAATGTCTCCTCTACCACAAATCTTATATCCTCATCTATAATGACCTTTTTTCTGTCTGCCAAATCTTTAAACCTTCTAAAGGCCTCATTTAATTCTCCCGGTGAAAGATTGTACCCTAATTGTTTGGCTTTCAATTCAAAAGCATTTCTTCCTGAAAGCTTACCTAATGCAAAAGTATCGGGATTTATTCCTATATCTTCTGGTTTCATTATTTCATAAGTTGCCCTGTTATTAATAATTCCATGTTGGTGAATTCCAGCTTGATGCCTAAAGGCATTAGCACCTATAATCGCTTTATTAGGTGGAATATCAATTCCTGTAAGTTTGCTTACTAATTTGCTGGTATTGTAGATTTCTTTGGTATTTATTCCGTGAACGAGGCCAAAATAATCCTTTCTAGTATTTAACGCCATTATTACCTCTTCCAATGCTGCATTTCCTGCCCTTTCTCCTATTCCGTTCACTGCTACTTCTACTTGAGTCGCTCCGTTTTCTATGGCAGAGAGAGAATTTGCTACAGCAAGCCCTAGATCGTTATGACAATGGGCACTTATAATTACTCCATCTATGTTAGGAACATTATTTTTGATGTATTTTACGAGTTCTCCAAATTCTCTTGGCATCGCATACCCTACGGTATCCGGAATATTTATTACATTTGCTCCTGCCTCAATTACTTCGCTAAAAACTTTTACTAAAAAGTCCCAGTCGGTTCTTGAAGCATCTTCTGCTGAAAACTCAATCTCATCAAATTTCTTTCTTGCATATTTTACCATTTCGACAGCTCTTTTAAGTGTTTCTTCTCTCGACATCTTAAGTTTGTATTTAAGATGTATATCAGAAGTTGCGATAAAAACGTGCAATCTCGATCTTTCAGCGTTTTTTAAAGCATTACTGGCTCTATCTATATCTTCCTTTACAGCCCTTGCCAGTCCAGCAATAGTAACACCTTTTATTTTATCAGCAACGTTTTTTACCGCTTCAAAATCTCCATTGGAAGCTGCTGGAAATCCTGCCTCTATAACGTCAACCCCTAAAGTTGCCAATTGTTTTGCTATTTCAAATTTTTCGTTAATATTAAAATTGACGCCGGGAGTCTGTTCACCATCTCTTAAAGTAGTGTCAAAAACAATGACTCTTTTTACCCCCATTAACATTTACCTCCTTATTCATTCTTTTTTAATCCAGGCCATCATTTCTCTCAAACTTTTGCCGACTTTTTCAATAAGATGACTTGCCTCTTTATCTTTCATAGCATTATACTGCGGTCTTCCCACTTGATTTTCTAAAAGCCACTCCTTTGCAAATTTACCCGATTGTATCTCACTCAAAACTTTTTTCATCTCTTTTCGAGTTTCTTCTGTTATTATTCTTTTGCCTGTCATATAGTCTCCAAATTCTGCAGTATCAGAAATAGAATATCTCATATAACTAAATCCACCTTCGTATATGAGGTCAACTATGAGTTTCATTTCATGCACACATTCAAAATAAGCTATTTCTGGCTGATAACCAGCCTCTACTAATGTTTCAAATCCAGCTTTCATGAGTTCAGTAACTCCACCGCAAAGAACAGCTTGTTCTCCAAAAAGGTCTGTTTCTGTCTCTTCTCTAAATGTAGTCTCAATAACACCTGCTCGTGTGCCTCCTATTCCTTTTGCATAGGCTAATGCTATTTCAAAAGCCTTTCCTGTGTAATCTTGGTACACTGCTACAAGATTTGGAACTCCCTTTCCTTCTTGGTATACTCTTCTTACAAGGTGTCCTGGACCCTTTGGAGCTACCATAAACACATCTACATTTTTTGGAGGAATAATCTGTTTAAAATGTATGTTAAAACCGTGAGCAAAAGCCAAAGCTTTTCCTTCTGTAAGATTTTTTTCTATGCTTTCTTTATAAACTTCTGCCTGCTTTTCATCTGGTATCAGCATCATTATGATATCTGCTACTTTAGCCGCTTCTTCCACCGTTAAAACTGTAAGCCCTTCTTTTTCTGCCCTTTCTTTCGATTTACTTCCCTTATATAGGCCAACTACCACATCAAGTCCAGAATCTCTTAAATTAAGCGCATGAGCATGACCTTGACTTCCAAACCCTATTATTGCTATTTTCTTATTCTTAAGTAAATTCAAATCCGCATCCTTATCATAATACATCTTTGCCATTACAATTCCCCCTTATATTCTTTTAATGTTTTACTACCTCTCTCTAAAGATACAAGTCCTGTTCTAACAAGCTCTTTTACATCAAATTTATTAATTAAATTTATAAAAGCATTTATCTTTTCATTATCTCCTGTAAGTTCTATGATTAAGGAGTCAATAGAAATGTCTATAACTTTTGCTCTAAAAGTATCCACAATATGCATTATGTCATCTCTTGTATTTGAATCATAACCTACTTTAACTAACAGCAATTCTCGAGAAACATTATCCCTAGCTCCTATGTTTTGTACTTTCAACACATCTACAAGTTTATTAAGTTGCCGTATCACCTGAGTAACTGTATATTCATCTTCTCCCACTGTCAAAGTTATCCTTGAAATGTCTTCTCTTTCTGTCGTACCTACTGCAAGGCTCTCAATATTATAACCTCTCCTAGAAAATAGACCTACTACTCTTGATAAAACTCCTGGATGATTGTTAACAAGGACAGAGATAATGTGCAAATTACCACCCCCCTATATAAAAATCAATCCCCACCCTAAATTACAGGGCGAGGATTTTCTCCACGCGGTACCACCTGTTTTCGCTATTACCTCACGGCAATAGCCTCACCAAGTTTTGCAACTTGAACTGTAACGGGTAATCCCGGTATAGCCTAATAAGCTTATCGCCCTTCAGCTATACAGCTCCAGTGCGAGGAAATACGCGTCTTGGCACCGGTTTGCACCATCCACCGGCTCTCTTGAGCCTCAACGCATACCGCTCACCTTCATCACTTTTTATCTTTATCAATTTAAAAATGTAAACTTGAATAAAGTTACTTGTTATTTTATCAGCAACTTTAACTTTAGTCAACTAAATTATTTGTAAATTTTCAATAATCTATCGTTTACATTTACTAAAAAATTTTAAATACTTTCCAAAAAAATTGCTCTTTTTTTAACTATCATTAAAATTGCTTCAAACACATTAAGGTTAAATACTTTTTTAAATGTCTGGGTAAAATTTCAGTAGGTAATACTTGCAAAATCTTGACACAGACTTTTCAAATTTGGTTTTTGAAAAGTTATGTATTATGATTAAAATTAGAAAACTCAAGAAAGGAGAATGTTTATGAGTATTTTACATACACCTTTAAAGATAAAGGACATTACAATAAAAAATAGAATCATGATGTCTCCCATGTGTATGTATACAGCTTCTACAGAGGGAATACCAAACGACTGGCACATAGTTCATTATGCCACAAGGGCTATTGGTGGAGTAGGACTTATTATGCAAGAAGCCACAGCTGTTGAGAGTAGAGGAAGAATAACTGACCGTGACCTTGGAATATGGAATGATGAGCAAGCTAAAGAATTAAAAAAAATTGTAGACATATGCAAAGCAAATGGCGCTGCGGTGGGAATACAGCTTGCTCATGCAGGAAGAAAATGTGATATACTTTATGAAGATGTTGTAGGTCCTTCCCCTATTAA
Organism: Thermoanaerobacter sp. CM-CNRG TB177; assembly: GCF_018588165.1. Classification (NCBI taxonomy): domain Bacteria; kingdom Bacillati; phylum Bacillota; class Clostridia; order Thermoanaerobacterales; family Thermoanaerobacteraceae; genus Thermoanaerobacter; species Thermoanaerobacter sp. CM-CNRG TB177. The sequence goes on along the minus strand of NZ_JAFCAC010000057.1, from coordinate 13,200 downwards.
AGCAGGAGACAACTACAAACTTCCAAGAGAATTATCCATTGAGGAGATAAAATCTATAGTCAAAGCTTTTGGAGAAGCTGCCAGAAGGGCTCACCTAGCAGGATATGATGTGGTTGAAATACATGCAACTCACGGCTATTTAATCCACGAATTTCTTTCTCCTCTTTCAAATAAGCGAAAAGATGAATACGGTGGTAGCATTGAAAATAGGGCAAGATTTTTAATTGAAGTGATAGAAGAAGTTAGAAAAAATTGGCCCCAAACCAAACCTATTTTTGTGCGCGTATCTGCAGATGATTACATTGAAGGCGGAATAAATATAGATATGATGGTAGACTACATCAACATGATAAAAGACAAAGTTGATTTAATTGATGTAAGCAGTGGAGGACTTTTAAGTGCTGATATAAACCTATATCCCGGATATCAAGTTAAATATGCTGAAACAATTAAAAAACGCTGTAATATAAAAACTTCTGCAGTAGGATTAATAACAACACAAGAGCTTGCAGAAGAAATTCTTTCAAATAAAAGGACAGATTTAGTTGCACTAGGAAGAGAACTTTTAAGAAATCCCTATTGGGTTCTGCATACCTACACTTCAAGGGAAGACTGGCCAAAACAATATGAAAGAGCATTTAAAAAAGGTTCTTTACTATAGAGGAGTATTTAACAGCTACAAATTTAAAACCATAAAGAATCATCTTTGGAATTTTCGACAAATAAGTAAGAAAATTTTTATGAACCGGAAGAAGGATTTTTGTAACTAATGTAGAAATATAATAAAGAATGTCAATTTATACAAAGTTTATTTTTAAAGGAGGAATTTACTTGAGAGCAAAATTTATATTTGAAATAGCAAATCCTAAGACAGAAATCTTTGAACTTCCTATCTATTATCGAACGCTTTTTATGAGCTTTTTAAAAAATGCCCTATCGGAATATAATCAGGAATATTTTAAAAAACTTTATTGGTGGAAAGACAAAAAGAACAAATGGCAAAAGCCGTTTGTGTTTGCCGTGAATCTTCCTAACATGAATTTTGCTGACGATAAGGTTATGTTCAGGGGCGACATAGTTTTGAACCTTTCAACTTCTGATTATGAATTTCTTGTTAACATGTATAATAGCCTAATTAATAATCATCTTTACCCATACAATCTAACTGACAATTGCAAAATTAAACTAAAGCGGATGTATTTAGTAAAAGAGCCAGAGCAATTTAATAGAGTAATGGCATTCAAAACTTTTTCACCTATCTTAATTGAGAAGAAAGGAGAAAGCAAAAAGATACCAGTTTTGCCTTATGAGGATGGGTTTGAAGATGTGTTTAATGAGGTTATTGATTTTGAAATAAGAAATATTCGTAGTTTGCGTGGGCAAAATAGAGGTTTGCAAAAGAAGATTATTTTCAAGCCAATAAATGTTCAAAAAACGGTTATCAAGCACAGAATTTCTGAATTTGTTGAAAATACCAATAAAAATTATATGTATCTCACAGGCTTCATCGGCTTATTTGAACTATCAGGAACCCCCGAAGACCTCAAAGAAATTTATCAAAATGGAATTGGCTTCAGACGAGGTCAGGGCTTCGGGTTTATAGAGGTAGCGAAATAACCAAAAATAAAAAGGAGTATATTAGGCTATGAAAGAAAGGGTATATTTAGGTGATTGGGCTTATAATGCAGGGATTATTGGATTTATTGATATTATGCTGGATGGAAAAGATATAACTTCTCAAAATATTATAACAATTGGACCAAACTATATAGAGTTTGACAGAAATAGTTTACAAGGTTTTTCTGACAAGTTTTTCAAAAAAGCTTATCAGAGGTATCCCAGAACAGATGAGTTAATTGATTTGGGGAATAAATTATTGCAAAGATTAGAAAATAATGATTTTGATAAGAATTTAAAACAAGAAGTAAGCAACTTTAAAAAGAGAGTAGAAGGATTTTCCAAGTTAAAGCAATTGGTAGATAGCCGTAAGCTAACGTTGCCAAGAAATTTTAATAAGACTGACGCTGAACAATATGTATCTCAAATAACTGATTTATTGAATGCAAATAAACAAGGGTTAATCGAAGACAATGTTAAAACTTATCTTAAAAATGCAAGTTCAATATGTGGTGACAGAAGTTTTCTAAATAGAAATTTTAAAGGAGAATTAAAAAAGAAATTTTTTGATGATTTTGAAGGACCAATAGTTAACCAAACGAATAGACAAGACAAAAATCATGATTGTATATTTTGTGGGTTAAGACCTGCTAAAAAAGATGCTTTATTAGACACTGGACTTGTAAGCTTTCTGGGTGCTAATAAAGATAACAAGAATTTTTTCTGGAATTTCAAGCCGCAGCTGCCCATTTGTGAGATTTGTGAATTGATATACTTTTGCATATTTGCAGGATTGACCGAATTTAGAATAGGACAAACCAAAAAGTTTTATTTTGTAGATAGAAATACCTCTGTGTTGGAGCTTTATCAAACAAATAAGCTGTTTATGGAGATGATGTCAAGGGAAGAAAACATATTAAAGGAAAAAGGAATTTTGAATTTTATCAATGATTATTTGTTATTGAAATTAAAAGAAGAAAGTAAGTTTAGATTAGCCAATATTATGTTCATCGAAATAGATTTAACTTCTTCTGTAACACCAAAGCTTTATGGTTTTAGTATTACAAAACAGAAGGCAGAATTTATAAATTCAAATTTTGATATCTTTAAAAAGATTACAGGAAGCTTTATAAAGTTCAAAGATAATAATATTTATCCTTTCAGCGAATTTATGCAAAAATTTATGAATAATACACTGAGTTTTCAATTTTTATCATTCTTAGAAGGGGAATATTTGAGTTCCCAAAAACCAAATTCCAAAATAAATACAAATCTTTCTCCTTATAGACTCCAAATGTATAACATCCTTACGTATAAATACTTAAAAAGTATAAAAAGAGGTGGAGAATTAATGGATGAAAAGTGGTTGTGGAAAATGTACTTCTTTGGCCAGGAGCTAAAGAAAAAGTTCTTGTCTTCAAAAGCTGAAAACAAAATAACCAGTCTTGCTTACAGACTTATTTCGGCACTCAGAATTGGCGACGTAAATACATTTATGAATCTGATTATTAGAACCTATATGAGCTATAACATGGAAGTTCCTGCTTTGTTTGTGTCGTGTATAAATGACAGAGACAATTTTTGTGCGCTGGGGTACAGCTTTGTAAATGGGCTGCTTGGAAGCGAAAAAGATGAAAAAGTAGAAAATAGTGAGGAGGTTGTTGGTAATGAATAAAAATGCAGGGATTACAATTACAGTCGTATTTGAGGCAATGAGCTTAAACTATGGAGAGAGCTTAGGGAACATCTCCGAGCTTAAAAAACTTACAAGAGAAAATAAAGTATACACTTACATGTCAAGGCAAGCTTTAAGATTTGAAAAATACAGATTTATGGTAGAGAACGCAGGTATGAAGGAAACTCCAGTGACAGGTGATGAACAGGTAGTTCAATTTAAAAAAGAAGCAACAATTGCTGAGTATCCAGAGATAGACTTGTTTGGTTACATGAAAACTTCAGGGCAACGTCAAAATGCGCAAACACGAACAGCAGTTGTAAAAATTACTCCAGCCGTGTCTTTGGAAGAGTACAAAAACGACGTAGAATTTGCTACAAACTTAAATTTAGCAAAAAGAGCAAATACTAATCCAAATCCATATCAGCTTGAACAGCACAAATCCTTATATACCTATACAGTGGCAATTGACTTAGACAGACTGGGCAAAGATTTTAATGAAAAAGGAGAAGTGGTTGAAGAGATATCAGCTGGTGAAAAACTTAAGAGGCTTTATAGCTCATTTGATGCAATAAAGTTTTTGAGCAGAGAAATCAAGGGAAGAAGGGAAAATTTAAGCCCGCTTTTTGCAATAGGTGGTCTTTATCCAATAAAAAATCCATTTTTCTTAAATAGAATTAGACTTATAAAAGAAGATTCAGCCTATGCAATTGATCCAAGGCTTCTTCATAGCACATGTGAGCTGACCCTACCAAATGGCAAAAAGGTCTTTGATTACACTCTATTGGGAATATTAGAAGGCTTTTTTGTAAATGAAGAAGAGCTCAAAAAACTTCTCCCAGCTTCAAGTGGCACAATTGATTACTTCTTTGAGAATTTGAAAGAGAGAGCAAGAAAATATTACGAAGAAGGGACAGTTTAAAGATGCTCAATAGCCTTTTAAAAATTAAGATTTATCAGCCTTTTGCAAACTTCAGGAAACCATTTTCTTATGGAATAGTAGACTCTTATCCGCTACCACCGCCATCTACCGTGAAGGGATGGCTTCACAATATTTTAGGTGCAAGAGAGGGAAAATATTACAAAATGGCAGTGTCCATCTGTGGCAAATTCAACTCTGTTGTTTATGATATTCAAAGGATAATAAAGTTTGATAGACTAAGGGGAGAAAATGACAATGCTCCTGTTGTAAATGAGGTTTCTGCAAGAGTAGTGAATGGCATTATATATGTGACAAACCTTGTTGATGTGCAGCTGTGTATTCATGTAAATGCTGAAAGGGATGTTTTGGAAAAAATATATAAAAATATCTTTGACTCTTACTGGGGTTTGGGCCGAAAAGAGGATTTGATGAGGATAGACGAGATAAAACTCTTTGAGCCAAGAAAAGTAGAGTACAGAAAATATATAAAGAAAAGACCTCCAGAGATAGGGATGTATTTGAAAAGCTCAACTGCTGAGACACTTATGATTGATGGAATCAGGTTCAGGCTCAACAATAGATATGAAAAGACAAAAGATGGTTTGAGGATATTTACTGACAAAAAAGATATAGTTTTTATTGAAACATTAGAGCAGTTAAATCCTATGGCAATGGTTGACAAAGAGGTTATGGTAGATGATGAGAACATAATCATTGATTTAATAGGTGATGAGGAGTATGAAAATTGAAAGTTATAAGGATATAGAACTTTATGCAAAGAGATTTAAAGGTGACAAAGGAAGTGAATATCAAACCATATACCAACACACGGTGGATTTGTTAAATAACATGGAAAAACTGTTTGAAGAATATGAGGAAGAAATTGGAGAAGGTTGTAAAAAGCTACAAATAGACTATCAAAAGCTCAAATATCTCCTAAAATTAGCGATAATATATCACGATTTAGGCAAGGCAAATTCGAAATTCCAGCAAAAAATAAGGGAGAGAACAAAAGTGCATGAGGTGCCTCAGGTTAAGGGCTTGTCCAAAGAGGTGCCTCATAACTTTCTATCTACAGCTTTTGTCGACTTAGAAGATGAAATTGAAAAAGGTAATATAACCTATGAGGATTTCCAAAATTTACTTTTCATAATTGCGTTTTCGCATGACAGAGATTTTGATGTTGATTTTCAATATTTCAATAAATACATTTGTGAGGATGTTTCAAAGTATATAGAAAATCAAACGTTGAAACCTCTATTGGAGTTACTTCCTTCTGTTCCTGACAGATATAAAATGGTGGAAAGTTCAAATTACACGTATAGAGTAATTAATCAATTAAGAGAATTGATGCTGAAAGATTCATATGACCTTTCGGACAAAAAAGTGGTTTTTAGAATATTGTTGAAAGGGCTTTTGCACAGGCTTGACCATTCAAGTTCTGCAGGAATCAATGCAGAAGAGGCAAAGATTAATGATTTCCCTGAAAAGGTTGAAGTTTATTTAAAGAGAAAGGGAAGTTTTACTGGATTTAAAAACTTCCAGAAAAAGGCGATAGAACTTTCTGAAAAAAGCGTAGTTTTGTTTGCTCCGACTGGCAGTGGAAAAACAGAGTTTGGGCTAAACTGGGCATTCAAAAGTAAACTCATTTACACTCTTCCAATTCGTGTTTCTATCAATGCAATGTATGAAAGATTAGCAAAGGTCTTTGGAGAGGATAAAGTTGGGATTTTGCATTCTGATAGTATGATATATCTACTTGAAAAACATATGGATTTGGAGCGCGGAAATCAAGAATTAGAAGCTTTGTTTGATAGCGTTGATCTTGCTAAGAATTTGAGCCTTCCAATAATTGTTACAACAGGAGACCAGATTTTCACATCTGCTTTGAAGTGGCCGGGCTTTGAAAAAATTTATTCATTGTTTTTGTACTCAAAAATCATAATAGATGAACCACAGAGTTACTCTCCCGAATCTTTGGCAATTATAATAAAGACTTTAGAAGAGATCATAAATTTGAATGGCAAGTTTTGTTTAATGAGCGCAACAATTAATCCGCTTATTCTAAAATACCTTGGAGATTATGCTGAGTATGTGCAAGCATATTCAGATGAAGACCTGAAAAGGAGGTATTCTCATATTATTTCAATCAAAGAGCTTTCAATTTTAGACTGCGTAGCTGAAATAATTGAACATGCAAAACAAAAGAATGTGCTTGTCATATGCAATACTGTAAAAAGATCACAGGAAGTTTACCAAGTTATAAAGGAAAATTTGAAAAAGTTTGAAGAGATTCCTGTTGAACTTTTACATTCAAGGTTTTTAGAGGGACAAAAGAGGCAAAAAGAGCAAATTGTTATCTCAGATAAGAGAAAAAACGGTATCATAATATCAACTCAGCTTGTAGAAGCTTCACTTGACATAGATTATGATATTTTATTTACAGAACTTGCATCGGCAGATTCGCTACTTCAGCGAATGGGAAGGGTATACAGGAAAAGAACGTATAATGAATTGCGTCCGAATGTTATCATTTTGACCAAAGACCCAAGTGGAGTCGGAAAAGTTTATCAGAAAGAGATTGTCGATAGGACAGAAGCATTTTTGAAAAAATTTGATGGAAATAAAATTACAGAATATGACAAGAAAGAACTAAATGAATATGTATACGATATTGATGCACTCTCAAGTACAAATTTTATAAGTAAATTCAAAAAGGCATATGAACTTTTAGAACTTGGCTTCAGAGCAGATAGAAAAATTGAAGCACAAAAGATTTTTAGAGATGTTGTTACAATTTCTGGCATACCGAGGGAAATATTCGATAAAAATATCGAAGAAATAAATGAAGCTCTTAAAAAAATAAATTCAAAGTCTACAAAATCTATTGAAAAATTGAAATTAATTTCCTCAATCAAAAAATATACAGTTACAGCTCCGGCATATTTTTTTGCGAGAGGCGGAGCAAGTTGTTATGACAAAGACTTAGGGCTCTATATACTTGATTGCGAATATGATGACCAATTAGGGTTGATACCACCAAAAGAATTAGAACAATCTGACATATGGTAAAAAAGCGAGTGAAAGCAAAATGGAAGACATTCAAGAGATTTCAGATGTAAGATTCCAAGGCATAAAAATAAACTATCTATATGTGTGCAAAAGAAAACTCTGGCTATTTAGCAAGAACATAACTTTTGAAAATACGTCCGACAAAGTGCTTTTGGGCAAAGTGTTGCATGAGTATTCGTATCCGAAAGAGAACGCAAAGGAAGTCCTGATTGACAATCTTATCATGATTGATATTTTATCAGACGGCAGCATCAGAGAAGTAAAATACAGCAGTAAAATGAAAGAAGCTGATATAATGCAGGTTATGTACTATCTTTACTATCTCAAACAAAAGGGAATTCAAAAACAAGGAATAATCAATTATCCGAAAGAAAAAAGAAAAGAAGTGCTGGAGCTGACCCCTGAGTATGAAGAAAAGGTAAAGCAGGCCTTAAAAGAGATAGAAGAAATTACAACAAAACCCATTCCACCACCTGTACAAAAACAAAAGATTTGCAAGTCCTGCGCATATTATGAGTTTTGCTGGGGGTAAATGATATGCAAAAGAGCTTGTACCTTACTTCCAATGGAAGACTCAGAAGACACGAAAACACCTTATACTTTGAGACTGAAGTGGAAAAAAGGTCTATTGACATTGAAAATGTTGAGCAAATTCATATCTTTGGAGAGGTAGACTTGAACACCAAAGCCCTAAATTATATCTCTCAGTACGGCATTGTTCTTCATTTTTACAACTATTATGGCTTTTATGCCGGAAGTTTCTTACCACGCAAGAAAAATGTATCTGGAGATGTTGTTGTAAGACAAGCTCTTCATTATCTTGATAGAGAAAAGAGGCTATTTTTGGCATATTGTTTTGTTGAGTCGGCAGTTTACCACATGATGCGAAATTTGAGAGAAAGAAAAGAAGCTGAGGCTTTTTTGATTACAATTGAAGATGAGTGGGAAAAAGGCAGGTTCAATATATCAAGCATTGCAGAACTGATGGGGCTTGAGGGAAGGATTCGCAATATATATTATCAGTCATTTAATCGGTTCTTGCCAGAAGATTTTGTAATGGAAAAAAGAGAAAAAAGACCACCCACAAATCCTATCAATGCCTTGATTTCATTCGGAAATAGCTTAATTTATAGTCACACTTTGTCTCAAATTTATCAAACTCAACTTGACCCAACAATAAGTTTTTTGCATGAACCAAGTGAAAAAAGATTTTCACTGAGCCTTGACATCTCTGAAATTTTCAAACCGTTAATTGTTGATACAGTGATATTCAAGCTTTTAAACAATAGTAAACTTACTCTTGAGCATTTTGATGAGGATTTGAATTATTGTTACTTGAACCACGAAGGAAGAAAGATATTCCTCAAAGAACTCCAAAACAAGCTTGATACTACGGTTCGCCACAGACAGCTAAACAGAAATGTCTCATACAAGAGCTTTATAAGACTTGAGTGTTACAAGTTGATAAAACATTTTATAGGCGATCAGGTTTATTCACCACTCAAAGCATGGTGGTAATTTGATTGAGAAGTAGCCAATAAAATCTATTATGCCTCACTGGTTATAAGTGTTGAGGAGTACAGCTCGATAAATGTTTTATGAAAGGTTAATATCGTGGTGGTAAGCATTGTTTCTATGGGACATTAGCTCACGCGAACACGACAAATATTCCTTGATGATGAATTTTTGCCCAAAGGAGTGATTGAGAATATTTGTAATAGTCACATACGACATCAACGAAAAGAGAGTAAACAAAGTAAGAAAGATTTTAAAAAAATACTTTACATGGGTGCAAAACTCTGTATTCGAAGGTGAAATCACATTTGGGAAGCTTGAGAAATGCAAACGAGAACTGCTTTCAGTAATAAAAAGAGATGAGGATTCAGTATATTTTTATGAAATGGAGTTTAAAATTGTCTGCAACAAAAAGGTATTAGGGCAAGAAAAAAATTATGACTCCATAATATTGTAATTATGACAATATAATCAATTTTGCAGCGAACTTCGCCATAGGGTATACAACAGCAAGGCCTTGACATAACTAAAAAAAGAAGCTATTTAACAAAAAATGCTAAATCCAGACCACCCCTTCGCTGCAAATCATCCTTGTTGCAAATAATTTTGAATTTAGTATAATTGTAGATGATATCTGAATTTAATAGTTCTGTTATTAAAGTGGGTTTTATCTGAACTATGAGGGATGTAAATTGTGGGGTTTGTATAGTCAATATGAATTCATCTGCAAGTTTTATCTGAACTATGAGGGATGTAAATGCTGCTGCAAGTAGTGGCAATGTAAGCCCTACCGTTGTTTTATCTGAACTATGAGGGATGTAAATATTGTTCTTCTAAAACAATATCCACCTTCCAATACTCGTTTTATCTGAACTATGAGGGATGTAAATGCGGGTGTAACTAGCTGTACCTGCAAAATCTCATTGTTGTTTTATCTGAACTATGAGGGATGTAAATGCTTTTTATTTTTGACAGAAAGGAAGGATGCGGATGAGTTTTATCTGAACTATGAGGGATGTAAATCTATTACGACGTTGTTTAACACTGCCAAAAATAACGGTTTTATCTGAACTATGAGGGATGTAAATTTTTGAGCGGTAGTCCT
>NZ_JAFCAC010000057.1:2234-3284 GCF_018588165.1 Thermoanaerobacter sp. CM-CNRG TB177 | reverse complement strand
TCTGTAACTCCCTTTTCTTTAAGTTTTATCTGAACTATGAGGGATGTAAATTGCCTTAGCCAAATTATCGTTTATTTCAACGACAGAGTTTTATCTGAACTATGAGGGATGTAAATAAGAAGCGGGCTATTTTACAAGAGAAAACATATCAGGTTTTATCTGAACTATGAGGGATGTAAATAGATAAAGTCCACATATCTCTGTAGGCTCTACTACGTTTTATCTGAACTATGAGGGATGTAAATAACGACAATAAATTTCATATAGTTGAACAGGAATTTAGTTTTATCTGAACTATGAGGGATGTAAATGTTGACTTTGACATAAATTTATACGACGCAAACAAGTTTTATCTGAACTATGAGGGATGTAAATTTACACAGGACGACTACTTTAGAAAAGACAACCCTGTTTTATCTGAACTATGAGGGATGTAAATTTCCTAGAGGGTACCATGATGGCAATGGTTATGTCCGAGTTTTATCTGAACTATGAGGGATGTAAATTCACATGGAACGGGTTCAGGTAGAACAATTGGAGCAAAGTTTTATCTGAACTATGAGGGATGTAAATTGCTTTAAGAGTGCGTAAGCCTCCCTTCCTCTAGTTGGTTTTATCTGAACTATGAGGGATGTAAATCTTGTAATGCTTCTATTTCGTCTCTGTCATAATCAAGTTTTATCTGAACTATGAGGGATGTAAATTTGCAATCTTTATTGCTTTTAACTCCGTTGGATTACTGGTTTTATCTGAACTATGAGGGATGTAAATACTAGCCAAAATCTTTACTGTTGAAGATTTGAATTTCAGTTTTATCTGAACTATGAGGGATGTAAATAGTATTAGTGCTAGGGTCATAAACAGCCGTATAATTTGTTTTATCTGAACTATGAGGGATGTAAATTCTTTAATTCAAGAATGTTTCCTTCAATACGATTCATGTTTTATCTGAACTATGAGGGATGTAAATGTTAAGGCTCTTAAATATAGAGTTTGCTAATGTAATCGTTTTATCTGAACTATGAGGGATGTAAATTCAAGGCTGGCGAT
>NZ_JAFCAC010000057.1:2071-2224 GCF_018588165.1 Thermoanaerobacter sp. CM-CNRG TB177 | reverse complement strand
TGCAGTTCATCTGGCATTTGTAACGTTTTATCTGAACTATGAGGGATGTAAATGCTATGGTAGAATTCTGCAATTCGCTTATCGCGTATGTTTTATCTGAACTATGAGGGATGTAAATCATATATATTTTTGATTGTTTTGGGGGTAGTAATA
>NZ_JAFCAC010000057.1:1808-2061 GCF_018588165.1 Thermoanaerobacter sp. CM-CNRG TB177 | reverse complement strand
CAACTCCAACGTTTTATCTGAACTATGAGGGATGTAAATGATGTTGAAAATGGTGAAATTGCTGTTGTCCGAATCGTTTTATCTGAACTATGAGGGATGTAAATTGTATTTGCCTTTTGTGCTCTGTCTGAAAGGTCTAGAGTTTTATCTGAACTATGAGGGATGTAAATAACTTAGTAGCTATATCTGCTAATGCAGCCATTAAATGTTTTATCTGAACTATGAGGGATGTAAATAAAAAGGGTTCTGGCAC
>NZ_JAFCAC010000057.1:1487-1798 GCF_018588165.1 Thermoanaerobacter sp. CM-CNRG TB177 | reverse complement strand
AAACGTTTTATCTGAACTATGAGGGATGTAAATTATAAATGTGTTGAAATGATAGAAAAATGGCGGAAAAGTTTTATCTGAACTATGAGGGATGTAAATGATGTTAAAGAGTGGAAAGTCAAAGAAATTTCTATGTTTTATCTGAACTATGAGGGATGTAAATAGTTTTTTCAGAATTGAAGAAGTAACTTTATACTCTGTTTTATCTGAACTATGAGGGATGTAAATTTCTGCTTCATAGCGTGGTATAGTCTCTAATAAAAACGTTTTATCTGAACTATGAGGGATGTAAATTTTATGGAGTTTGCATG
>NZ_JAFCAC010000057.1:819-1471 GCF_018588165.1 Thermoanaerobacter sp. CM-CNRG TB177 | reverse complement strand
ATACCTCGTTTTATCTGAACTATGAGGGATGTAAATTGTTACTTTGAACCCAAGCATTTCACACAGCTTTCTTAGTTTTATCTGAACTATGAGGGATGTAAATGTTGTTATTACGACAAATTACGGCATAGATAAGTTAAGTTTTATCTGAACTATGAGGGATGTAAATTTTATGGTGTGATATTGAAAATACACAAGATTACCAGTTTTATCTGAACTATGAGGGATGTAAATGTATCAGGTTAAATGCAAACTTTACAAAAATGACGGTTTTATCTGAACTATGAGGGATGTAAATATCTTCTACGGTGCACTTAATGAAGGTGCTATATTTGGTTTTATCTGAACTATGAGGGATGTAAATTTCTAATCGTATCTAAAGATACTTTTGTTGTATCTGCGTTTTATCTGAACTATGAGGGATGTAAATACACAAAAATTGTTCATGGGATATCCAATTGTTGTGTGTTTTATCTGAACTATGAGGGATGTAAATTTCGCTGTTTTCTAACTTACCGATGTATTTGCCGTGTTTTATCTGAACTATGAGGGATGTAAATTAATTAAGAGCTTCCTTTTCAAGCATTGACACAAACGTTTTATCTGAACTATGAGGGATGTAAATAAAGTGCAACCAAATCTCCTTGCTTTA
>NZ_JAFCAC010000057.1:0-809 GCF_018588165.1 Thermoanaerobacter sp. CM-CNRG TB177 | reverse complement strand
CGGTTTTATCTGAACTATGAGGGATGTAAATTAAATATAATTGCACAAAATCACCAGCCTGCCATCCGTTTTATCTGAACTATGAGGGATGTAAATTGCTTGAAATTCATTTGCATTAATCAACACTTTAACTTGTTTTATCTGAACTATGAGGGATGTAAATGACGAATACGCAAAAAAGTACAAAGTTACTAAAAAAGTTTTATCTGAACTATGAGGGATGTAAATTGCTGGACGGCAGGTTAAGATACTGGAATTCTTCACAGTTTTATCTGAACTATGAGGGATGTAAATCGTAAGGCATAGCCTCAAATAGGTCTAATACTCGGCGTTTTATCTGAACTATGAGGGATGTAAATACCGCCAACGTACGGCATAAGTTCAAATAAATCTAAGTTTTATCTGAACTATGAGGGATGTAAATGCAATAGAAGAAATACTTGATAGTTTAATAGAAAACGTTTTATCTGAACTATGAGGGATGTAAATCAATAATGATGTAATCCTCTAAAACTTCATACCCTTGTTTTATCTGAACTATGAGGGATGTAAATTTGACTATATAGCAGCATACCGACAGCAATAAATCCCATGTTTTATCTGAACTATGAGGGATGTAAATCAACTTATTCACACTTATCCACAACGCTATTTTGCTGCGTTTTATCTGAACTATGAGGGATGTAAATTTAAATTGATAACGTATATAAGTTGTGTCTGTTACTGTAAAAGTCAATATATTTTTGTACAAAAAGTGGAATATAATTTTGTACAAAAAATGTACTAAGATGCATTCGAAGAACTGTTAA
>NZ_JAFCAC010000056.1:58440-69819 GCF_018588165.1 Thermoanaerobacter sp. CM-CNRG TB177 | reverse complement strand
AAGTCGCTCCTTATGCAAAATATCTCCTTTACGAAAGTTTGTCTACAGTCTGAGAGTTTAAAACTAAGCCCTCAGTTTGTTGACAAAGTATTATTATTTATTGGCATTTTTGCACAGTTTGCTCAGGGTGATAAAGTAGACTAAACTAAAACTCGACCTCGGACTCAGGCGGGGTTCCAGGCACATACGACTTCCCTGTCTCAGGTGCCCGCCTCCGCCGTCCTTGGCTGCGGCCTCGCCTTCGTCTGTCGGTCTCGCTAAGTTTAGTAACTACTTTATCACAGTCGCTTCACTTGTGCAAAACGCTAACAACCACATTTTATTCATAAAAAGGTTTGTCTATAATCTGAAGGGGCTTAAAACTGAGCCCTTACTTTGCTTTTTTCATATATTTCATTTATTGTCTTGTATATTCCCACAGAAATTATATCTGCCATTTTCATTACAGTTCTAAGTCTTGTATTTTGAAGCACCATGTATTCCATAAAACCAGAGATATTGACAATTCCTGTAACAAACATATCTCCTACAGGAGGCAGGTCTTTAGAAACCCCCGCTCCAGGCTTTATAGGTCCTTTTCCAACAGAGATATGACCTACGTGGTTTAAAGAACCCAAACAAGCGTCTATCGCTATCATAAAAGGACGTCCATAATTTAAATTTATGTACTTTAAAACCTGATGTATGTTTTTTGCATGTAGTGGTTCTTCTAAAGTACCAAAGACATGGGCTTTTCCTTTAAGAAGAGGCTTTAGTTTATGACCAATTAAAGGTCCCAAGCTATCCCCTGTGGACCTATCAGTTCCTATACACAGCAAAACTATTTCTTTTCGATAATCGTATAGTTCTGTCAAGCAGTTAGAAAAAAATTTATAAAAATGCCCCAAAGCATTTTTGTCTTCTATATTTATAAGCTCCATATGATTCTCCTTTCTTTAGGTGATGAGTCTTTCAAATATATTTTTGGCAACTATGTAAAATTAAATACAGGTAATTTCCGGTTTTTAATTGTTGAAAAACCTTTCTTACTTGTGTAATATATAAAATATAAAGAAGGTAAAGCGGGTGATATGATGGAGGCAATAGTCCAACTATACCAAAAATTTTTAAGTCTTTACGATATAAAAATATTAAAAGTAACTTTCGATATCATAAAAATTTTAATTATATCCTTTGTAGGTATAAAAATAGGGGACATACTTATATCAAGGTTTTATAAATTACAGGCAAAAGGAAAAATACAGCTTCCTGAAAGAAAGATAGGCACTTTAATGTCTCTTACCAAAAATATATTGAGATATGTCATTTATTTCATAGCAGCTGCTTCAATACTAAAAATTTTCAACATAGATATGACATCAATATTGGCAGTTGCCGGAATTGGCAGTTTGGCTATAGGTTTTGGTGCTCAAAATCTAGTCAAAGACGTGATTTCGGGGTTTTTTGTAATATTTGAAGATCAGTTTGGAGTTGGGGATTATATAACGATAAATAATTTTTCGGGTCTTGTTGAAGAAGTAGGACTTAGAACAAGCAAAATAAGGGATTTTTCGGGTGATTTACATATAATACCAAATGGAGAAATAAAGACTGTAACAAACCATACACGAGGCAGTATGAGAGCGCTTGTAAATGTAGGTGTTCCTTACGAAGAAGATGTTGATAAAATAACAAATGTGCTTAAGCAAATTTGTGAAGATATAAAAAAATCCAGAAATGATATAATAGACGGTCCTACAGTTTTGGGAATTACGGATTTTCAAGATTCACAAGTTTTAATAACTATTGTTGCAAAAACAGAGCCTATGAAGCAATGGGAAGTTGAGAGGGAGATAAGATATCGGATAAAAAAAGTATTTGATCAAGAAAAAATTGCATTTCCATATCCTCATAGAGATATTACAATAAAAAATAATGATACATAACTTAGTTAGCAACGTTTGCAAATGTATTAGTTTATTTGATTTGGAAGTTGAAAAAATTAATTGAGGTGATTGCTTTGCCAAAAGAACTCCACGTTGGAGATATTGTAAAGATGAAAAAAAAACATCCTTGTGGCTCTGACGAATGGGAAATTTTAAGAGTTGGCATGGACATTCGCATAAAATGCCTAAAATGCGGAAGAATGGTTTTGATGCCCAGAGCTAAATTTGAAAAAAGCATCAAAAAAATTTTAAAAACAGTTGAAAATCCCTCTGGACAATGATAGAATAGGGTTATAGATTGCCGCCTTGCCCTTTTTTGGGCCGTTTAGTCCAAAAGGAGGTGAAAAAATGAGGTCATACGAGACAATGTACATTCTCTCTCCAGATTTAAGTGAAGAGGAAAGAAAAGGCTTAATAGAAAGATTTAAAAACCTCATTGTTGAAAATGGTGGAGAAATAACCAATTTTGATGAATGGGGTAAGAGAAAGTTAGCATATCCAATTGACAAAAAACCTGAGGGATATTATGTACTGATGAACTTCAATAGCGACTCAAAGGTTTCTCAGGAATTGGAGAGAGTTTATAAAATTACAGATGGCGTTTTGAGATATTTAATAATTAGAACTGACGAATGATCGTTTATTAATATAAAAAGGTGGGTTAAAAATGTTAAATAAGGTTATTTTAATAGGCCGCCTTACAAAAGACCCTGTGATGAGGTATACTTCTGAAATGGTTCCTGTTACCACATTTACATTAGCGGTGAACAGGAATTATGTTAGTCAAAGCGGGGAAAGGCCTACAGATTTCATACCCATCGTAACTTGGAGAAAACTTGCAGAAATTTGTGCTAACAATTTAAAAAAAGGTAGGTTAATAGCAGTAACTGGAAGCATTCAAACCCGAACATGGGATGATAATAGCGGCAATCGGCACTGGGTTACCGAAGTGGTAGCAGATGACGTAAGATTTTTAGAGCCAAAATCTGGTTTTGGCAGCAGTAACAATGCTGAAGAAAATAAAGACTTGGATGAATACTTTGATAGCGTATTTGAAGATGTACCGGAAGAATTTGAGGGTTTTACACCTATTGAGAGTGAAGATGATTTACCTTTTTAAAAGGAGGTTGAAGGATGACAACAGCTAATACTACTGCAAAAGATAATGCGGCGACTACCAAGAAAAAGGGCAGAAAAGCGAAAAAGCGCGTTTGTGCTTTCTGCACAGATAATATAGATAAGATTGATTACAAAGATGTGGCCAGGCTACGTAAGTATATTACAGAAAGAGGGAAAATTCTGCCGAGAAGAATAACGGGAAACTGTGCAAGGCATCAAAGGCAGCTTACAAGAGCTATTAAAAGAGCAAGACAAATAGCACTACTACCATATACAGTAGAATAATGATATAATTATAAGAGGGCAATGCCCTCTTTTAGTTTACTGTTTAAAAAAGCTGTCAAAAATAAAGGTGGAATGGAAAAATGAAAAATAACCTTGAGATTGCCAAAAATATTATGAACATTGAAAATTTAAAAATAAACCTCTTGGGAAAAGTATATTCTCTTTTTAAAGCTTTTAATGAAGATGAAGATGGAGAAGTGTTGAGAGACAATCTTTGTGATATTTTAATTTTTGCCTACTTATTAGGAGAGAAATTGGGCTATGACTTTGAAGAAATGGATGAAGCGGTGATAAAAAAACTCAAACTTCAAGTTATTGATAAAAATGAAGGTGAATATAATTTTTCTGGACTACAAAGATACATAAATAGTAGAAAACGGGAGTGATTTAATGGATTTACGAAAACTTACCAATGCGGCAATGATGACAGCAATTGCTGTAATAATGACGTTAATAGGAGTGTATATTCCACCACTATTCGTACTGTTTTTTTTAATACCAGTTCCCGTTGCTATAACTTGTATAAGAAGCTCTAAATCTTATGCTATTGCATCATCTTTTGCAGTATTTATTGTAAATGTAATTTTTGTAGATATAGCTACAGCTTTTATAAGTTTATTTTTTGCCTTTCAAGGACTTGCTATGGGCTATTTAATATTGAAAAAACGTAGAGCTAGTGAAACTGTTATTGATACCTCTATTGTGTCAATATTTGGGATAGTTATAATATTGTACTTAACAAAAGTAGCCTTCAAAGTAAATGTGTTTGATTTGTTTTTTAAGACAATTGATATAAGCACAAAAGAAGTATTATATATTTATCAAGGGCATCCAAACTTTTCGGCTATAAGAAGCAATTTATTAGCGGTTCAAGAAATACTAAAGATGACTTTACCTGCATCCATACTAGTTACAGTTGTGGCTGTTATTTTAGTTAATTATATAATTATATCCAAAGTCTTAAAAACTCAAAGGGTCTATATAGAAGCACTTCCTCCTTTTGAAGAATGGAAAATGCCTTATATAACAGGATGGATTTTTATTGGAGTGTTGTTATATCAATATTTTCTAAAGCAACCGGAAGCAATAACTACTAATATAATAGCATTGCTCTCTCTGGGTTTTACACTAGGAGGTTTGGCAGTAGTAAGATATTATTTAATTCATAGATTGAAGATGAAATCATTGGCTGCTAACTTAATCCTTGTATTTTTATTTCTTTTTCCTCTTACCTCTTGGTTACTTTTCGTAATAGGTATTGTGGATACTAGCTTGAATTTAAGAAAATATATGAATTAACAAGTTAAAAAACGAGAGGTGTTTTTGTGGACAAGAAATTTTATAAAGTAATTTCTTCTGTCAATGTGGTAAATATTTTGCTATCAGCTCTCTTAATAGCCATAATGTTTTACTACAACAAGATAATTGCTTTTATTTCATTAATCATTTTTCTTTTGGTGCTTTTACGTGATTACTACGAAATAAAGAAAAAACGTTTAGAGTTAGATAAATACATAGAAAATATATTTTTCAATGTTGACAAAGCATCAAAAAGCCTTTTAGCAAGGATGCCAATTCCTGCTGTTGTGTTAAATAGTAAGGGGGAGATCCTGTGGTATAACGTAAGCTATTCTCAGGCTTTTAATGAAAATGAAGAGATAAAAAAGCTGGTAAAAAAATACACAGAAGGCAAAGCAGATGAGAAAAAGAACCAAATAGAATTCAACGGTCGCTACTATTCTGTGTTAAAAATAGATTCTCAAACAAAAAGAAAAAAAAGAGAAGACTTAAGTTGTACTCTTTTGTTTCTTGATAACACTGAATACTTTAGGCTTAAAAAATCTTTAGCTTCCGATAGACCCGTGGTAGGGCATGTAATAATTGACAACTATGAAGAAGCGATGATGGCAGTAGAAGATATTAAAAAAGCGGTGGTTTCTTCAGAAATAGAAAAAAAACTTTCAGAATGGGCTTTTTCAATAAAAGCCTTTATGAAAAAATATGATGATGATAAATACTTTGTTATATTTAAAGAGGAAGGATTAAAGACGTTGGAAGAAAATAAATTTGAAATATTGGATAAAGTAAGAGAAATTGGGGAAGAAATAAAAATTCCTTTAACTTTGAGCATAGGAATTGGAGCGAATGCCAATGACTTTTTAGCCTTAAATGAATACGCCTCTAGTGCTTTAGACTTAGCATTAGGGCGAGGTGGAGATCAAGCAGTAATAAAAAGAGGAGATAAAATTTCATTTTATGGAGGAAGAACACAAGCTGTTGAGAAGAGGACAAAAGTAAAGGCGAGAGTAATTGCTCATGCCATAAGAGATCTTATAAAAGAATCTTCTACGATTTTTATAATGGGACATGACTTTATGGATTTCGACTCATTAGGGGCTGCGATTGGCATGTATAGAGCCTGCATGTCTTTAGGTAAAAAAGCCTATATAGTATTAGATAAGTCTAATGTAGCGATAGATGAATTGGTAAAGAAAATACAAAACACAAAAGGCTATGAAGATTTATTTATAAAAAGTAGTGAAGTTAAAAATACGGTAGACCAAAACAGCCTTTTAATAGTGGTTGATACCCATAGACCAAGTCATCTTACTTATCCCGAGATTGTAGATATTATAGACAGAATAGCTGTAATAGACCACCATAGAAGAGGAAAAGAGTTTATTGACAAAGCCTTGCTTGTTTATTTAGAGCCTTATGCTTCTTCTGCTAGCGAATTAGTCACAGAAATTTTGCAGTATATAGTAGACAAGATTGACATAAAACCTATAGAAGCTGAGGCTTTAATGGCGGGAATATCGGTGGATACAAAAAATTTCACCTTCAGGACAGGCTCTAGGACTTTTGAAGCAGCCTCATTTTTGAGAAGAAAGGGTGCAGATACAACCTCTGTTAAGCAGCTTTTCCAAAATGACATAGAGTCTTATATAATAAAATCTTCGATAGTGAAAAATGCCGAGATACTGGATAATGGCATTGCAATAGCAGTTAGCCCTCCAAATGCCAACAATCTCATCATAGCCCAAGCTGCTGATGAGCTCCTTACAATAAAGGGAGTACAAGCCTCTTTTGTTCTTTTAAAAAGAGAAGAAGATGTAGCCATAAGCGGACGCTCTCTTGGAGACATAAATGTTCAAATTATCCTTGAAAAGCTCGGTGGAGGAGGACATTTAACTGTTGCAGGAGCTCAGGTCAAAAAACCTATAGAAGAAGTACTGCAAGACTTAAAAAATGCTATTAAAGAATATTTTGAGGAGGAAGGGGAAGATAAATGAAAGTCATATTAGTGAAAGATGTTAAAAATATAGGTAAAGCAGGAGAAATTGTAAATGTCAGTGACGGCTATGGGAGAAATTATCTTCTTCCAAGAGGACTTGCCATAGAGGCTACAGAATCCAACATAAAAGTGCTTAATGAAAAGAAAAAGGCGGAAGAGAAAAAGAGACAGCAAGAATTAGAAGAAGCAAAAAAATTAGCTCAAGACCTTTCAAATATTAGCCTGGTTTTAAAAGTAAAAGCAGGAGAAAATGGCAAACTCTTTGGCTCTGTAACTTCGAAAGATGTAGAGAAAGCTTTAAAGGAGAAAGGCTTTGACATTGATAAGAAAAAAATATCTTTTGACGAGAGTATAAAGACTACAGGTACCTATTATGTAGACATAAAACTTTATCAAGGAGTCACAGCAAAAATGAAGGTAGATGTTGTGGCAGAGTAATTAAAGCAAGGGGGAATAAAGGATGGAGTGGAGCAAAATCCCTCCCCAAAACATAGAAGCTGAACAATCTGTCTTAGGGTCAATGCTTCTATCTAGGGATGCCATAATAGACGTTTCTGAAATACTAAAAGCAGAGGACTTTTATAAAGAGTCTCACAAAAAATTATTCGATGTAATGATGGAGATGTTTGAAAAAGACATCCCCGTTGACCTTGTGACAGTGGTTGATGAACTTAGAAAGCGTAACATGTTAGAAGCTATTGGCGGAATTGATTATATAGCAAGTCTGTCTTCAAATGTCATCACCACTGCTAATGTATCTTACTATGCAAAGCTTATAAAAGAAAAAGCTACATTGAGAAGACTTATTGAGGCCTCATCAGAGATTATGGAGTTAAGTTACGAAGGAGATGACGTAGAAACTGTCCTTGACATAGCAGAACAAAAAATATTTGATATAGCTCAGGGAAGAAACACTACTAATTTTTCACCTATAAAAGACGTGTTAATGAATACCTTTTATAAAATAGAGGAACTTTATAAAAACAAAGGACAGCTCACAGGTATTCCCTCTGGCTTTCCTGACCTTGACTTAAAAACTGCTGGCTTTCAGCCCTCTGACTTTATATTAGTCGCAGCAAGACCTTCAATGGGAAAAACCTCTTTTGCTTTAAATATTGCTCAAAATGCAGCTCTTTTGACAGGCCTTCCTGTTGCCATATTTAGCTTAGAGATGTCAAAAGAGCAGCTGGTAAACAGGCTTATCTGTTCTACTGCCAATATAGATAGCCAAAAGCTTAGGACAGGAAATCTTGATGAAGACGACTGGATGAAACTGGCGGCTGCGATGACTCCTCTTTCTAAAGCTCCTATTTACATTGACGACACTCCTGGAATTGGCGTAATGGACATAAGAGCGAAGTGCAGGCGCCTCAAACTGGAAAAAGGATTAGGGTTGGTGATGATAGATTATCTGCAGCTTATGCAAGGGAGAGGAAAGGCAGAAAACAGGCAGCAAGAAATTTCAGAAATATCGAGGTCTCTTAAAAGTTTGGCAAGAGAATTAAATGTTCCTGTAATTACCCTTTCACAGCTTTCCCGCGCACCTGAGTCTAGGTCAGACCACAGACCTATTTTGAGCGATTTGAGAGAATCTGGAGCAATAGAGCAGGACGCTGACATAGTAATGTTTTTGTACAGAGATGATTACTATCATAAAGATTCTGAAAAGAAAAACATAGCAGAAGTTATAATTGCAAAGCACAGAAATGGACCTACAGGTACAGTTGAACTTTTATGGCTTGCACAGTATACAAAATTTGTAAGTCTTGATAAATATAGAACGGAATAATCTTTAGTTTGCTTTTAAGAAGGGATGAAAGTCATTATGTCCGATTTTGATTACCTTAAAAAAGTCCCTTATTTTAATGAACTGGAGGATAAGTCCCTTGAAGAGATACATAAGATCTCTATCATAAAATCTTTTAAAAAAGGTTCTATTATTTTCATGGAGGGGGAAAAGGGAGAAGCTATATATTTTGTAAGATCGGGCAAAGTTAAAATATCAAAAACCTCTTCTACGGGGAAAGAGTACATTATTAAAATAATGGAAAAAGGAGACATATTTGCTGAATCTGTCCTATTTGTTGGTGGAGAATATCCTGCAACTGCAGAGGCTATAGAGGATTCCGAAGTAATTGTACTTAAAAATCAAGACATAGAAAATTTAATACTGAAAAATAGCGAAATAGCCTTAAGCATTATTAAACTTATGGCAAAAAGATTAAAAAATGTAGCTGTGATAATAGAAAATCTTGCTTTAAGAGATTCCATTGGCAGAACGGCTTCTGTGCTTCTTACATTCGCAAAAGAGAGAGGAATAAACACAAAAGAGGGAATTTTATTAGATTTAAATCTCAATAGGCAAGACCTTGCTAACATAGTCGGTACCTCAAGAGAAAATGTCACAAGGATTTTAAGTCAATTAGATAAAGACGGGGTAATACGCCTTGACAGGCAGAGAATATTAATTAAAGATATAGAAAAGCTTAAAGAGATGCTGTAGTGATATTTTTCCTTCCAATCACTAAAAAAATAACCTACAGGCACTTCAAGTTTTTCAGCTATATAAATAAGTTGCTCTAAAGAAGGCAATGTTTTGCCATTTTCAATTCTGCTTAAGACAACCCTATTCATAAATATCACCACATAAAGTTCATTTCAAGACTTTTTTGAGGATTTTCTGTTTTTTTGAGTATCAAAGAGATATTCATTAAAATTCTAACTTCCATATCACTGTAAACAAAATCAGCGTAATTGGAAAGAGCAGGGATAGTAACTTTCATTGCTTCTTCAAGCTTTTTCATAGCCTTTTCATAATCTTTATTGACAGTTTTTTCAAAAACAGATTCGGCGAGAAATAAAAGTTGTTTTTTCAATTTTTCTAAGAGTATCCCTATTAATAAAACTATACTCAGAAACATCAATTTGAGAAAGGCCTAAAGATTTTCTTATATTTTTCAATTCTTCCCCAAAGCCTTCCAGGTCATAATAAAACCCATCCATTTTTTAACACCCCATGCAGATTCAAATCGGCTTGTAATTGTTTCTTTTACCACGTATTATATAAATAAGGAAAGAAAAAGTAAAGGGAAGTGAGGATGGAATGAAAAAGAATAGGAGATAGAAGGGTAGTACCATTAGGAGAAGAGGATGCAATAGACTTGCATTATGTAATTCCAAGGGGAGTGACGTAAGTTTACACTAAAATTTAATTTTTAGGGCATTGATCATAAAATAGAAAAGACAAGAGATTAAAGATTCGATAAAAAGAATGGAAGGTGTCATATGAGAGTGAATTGTTACTTAAAGCTTAGTTTTCTTGGATAAAAGTTTTAAAAAAATGTAATTATAGTTTTACTGATTAGTATTAATATTATTCCAAGTTTTGCTGCTTTTACCCAGAATTATATACGTCATTATGCATGGTCAAGCGATTGGGGCATGAAAATTTTCTTTTTTACGTAAATTACAGTGCTTCTAATTACATTGATTACCCCATGAAGTCTATTGATGATCATTATGTTGCTGCTTTTAACAACTTGCCAAATCATCCTGAAATAGGTAATGGCAATTGTCACTTGGTAGGTGTTGATGTTGTTGATGCTAGTTCTGGAGTTTTAATTGGTACAATAGATACTTCAAAATTCGTAAAAAATCCGAATGGTTCGATTTGGAATCCAAATACATTAATATATTTTGATTTGTATAGTTCTTATACAATCAATTATTATTCTACGACAACAAAAACTGTTAATTCTACTGCAAAGACCCTTTTCCAATTAGATCCTAGTTGGATACCGAGTAGTTGGACTGACTATACGACTTTAACATTTAGCTTTTGAGGAGGTGAATTGAAGTGAAAAAAGGAAAAACTTTAATTTTAGTTAGTTTGAGTGTTTTTCTGATATTTATTTTAGCTATTGTTGCTTTTTCATTTTCAGCAGCAAATCCGCAAGAAAAAGCAAATGAATTACAATTTAATAATGTTGTGAAAAAAGTATCTGCTTTTTTTAAAAACAACAAGGATAAATTGCAGATTGGTGAAGGTGACATAATTGCAGAAGTTAATGGTGTACCGATATACAAAAATGAATTTGAATTGAGGAAGGGATTAGCATTAGCCTCTGGAGTGCAAGCAGATAATATAGACGATTATATATTGCAAAAATTGATTAGAGAAAAAGTACAAGAATATCTGGCAAGTAAATACAATATAAAAGTTTCGCAAAATGAGATAAATGCATATATAGAAAAAGAAAAGAAGGAATTTAACGAGTATCCCGAAGCAAAGAAAAAATTAAATGAATTGATTGCTGCAAGTGGAATGACAGAAGATGAATATTGGAATACTTATGAAAAATACAATGCAAGAAGGATATTGTTGTTTAACAAATTGTACGATTCTATTATAGAAGAAGGGATAAAGAGCGGGAAATTGAAAAAAGCCGAAGATATGACAAACGACGTACAAAATGAATACAAAAGGTATGTGGACAGTATAATAGATGAATATCTAAAAAGTGCTAAAATATCAATTAACAATAAATATAAAGATATGTTTAAAGACTTTTGAGAACATTGCCCAGACGCTGGGGAGGGTTCCTTATGTATGAAGACAAAAATTCCTCCTTAAAATAGGGTACTTCCTTATGTTGCCTATTAGAAAACTGTAATCCACACAGTTCACGTAGAGAAAGCTTCTTTTGAAGCCTTAAAGACTTTATTTTAGTGCCAATAGGAATATTCATAAATATT